>CAZWLZ010000149.1:0-8535 GCA_964634505.1 uncultured bacterium
ACTATGTCATATTTTGCCTTGACTTCTACTCCCCCAAAAAAGATTAAATCCCCTGGTTTCAATTCTTGAGATAAACATTTTTTGCCATTAACATAAATACCATTAGTACTTCTATTTCCTTTTAAATATCCATCAATTAACCAAAAAATATCATTATTATTTATATCTTTTTTTTGATAACTTACTCTTAATAAATTTGCATGATTTCGAGATACTAATCGATGATGAATTACTAATGAATTAATAGAATTTCTGCCGATAGAATAAGCATTTTTATCTAAAAAAATTGTTTTTCTGATACTATTTAATTCTAAAGCTAATATATGTCTAAACAAACTAGATTTTGCCATTAATTTTAGTCAATTTTACTCAATTATTAAAAATAAATTATCTTTATTGATATTCTAAATATAGTAAAAAAAGGTTAATAAATCGAATTATCAATAGATTTTAGTAAATCGGACGTAGTATTATTTATTTTGAAGAAGATGGTTATTGGGTTACTCAATGTTTTATTTTACTGTCTTGTATTCCTCAAGGAAAAGCTAACAAAGTGGCGATCGCCATAAACCTAAAACTGTCTTATATTAATTGTCTTTTTAAGCAACTTTGAATAAATCCTAAAAATAAAGGATGAGGCTTATTAGGGCGAGATAAAAATTCAGGATGAAATTGACTAGCAATAAAAAATGGATGATCTTTTAACTCAATAATTTCAACTAATCTACCATCGGGAGAAGTGCCACTTATAATATAACCAGTCTCTAAAAGATGGTTACGATAACTATTATTAAACTCGTAACGATGACGGTGACGCTCATAAATAACCTCTTGTTGATAAAGAGAATAAGCAAGAGTATCTGGTGCAATACGACAAGGATATAGCCCTAAACGCATCGTACCACCTAAATCAATCACATCTTCTTGTTCAGGCAAAAGATTAATCACTGGATTAGAACTATTTTCATCAAATTCAGCACTATTAGCATTATCTAAATGTGCCATATTTCTAGCCCATTCAATCACAGTGCATTGCATACCTAAACATAACCCTAAAAAAGGAATTTTATTTTCTCTAGCGTATTGAATAGCCTTAATTTTACCATCAACACCTCTTGAGCCAAATCCACCTGGAACAATTATACCATCGACATTCTCCAAATATTTTTTAGGCTCATCCTTCTCAATATCTTCAGCATTCACCCAGTATAATTCTATTTCTGCATACTCACTTATACCAGCGTGACCTAAAGATTCTACCACAGATAAATAAGCATCACTGAGTTGAACATATTTGCCTACGATCGCCACTTTTAATTTATGATTAGGGCAATTCATTTGATCAACTAATTTTTCCCATTGAGTTAAATCAGGGGAGCGTTTTTCTAACTTTAATAATTCTAAAACTTGATCAGCTAATCCCTCTTGTTCTAAAATCAAAGGAACTTCATAAATACTACTAGCATCCCTAGAAGTAATGACTGCTTCTGAAGACACGTCACAAAATTCAGAAATTTTATCTTTAATATTACGGGGGATAGGTTGATGACATCTACACACTAAAACATCTGGTTGAATGCCTAACGATCTTAATTCTTTAACAGAATGTTGAGTTGGTTTTGTTTTCAATTCACCAGCCACAGGAATCCAAGGAATTAGGGTGACGTGCATATAAATAGCATTATTTTTGCCCACATCTTTGCGAAATTGTCTAATTGCTTCTAAAAAAGGTAGAGATTCAATATCTCCCACTGTGCCACCAATTTCAGTAATTACTACATCGGGATTAGTATTTTTAGCAACTCTTTCTATTCTTTCCTTAATTTCATTGGTAATATGAGGTATGACTTGCACGGTAGCACCTTGAAAATTACCTCGTCTTTCTTTATTGATAACAGCTTGATAAATTGAACCCGTAGTAACACTATTGAGACGAGACATAGAAGTTTCTGTAAATCTCTCATAATGACCTAAATCTAAATCTGTTTCCGCTCCATCATCAGTTACAAAAACTTCCCCATGTTGAAAAGGACTCATTGTACCTGGATCTACGTTAATATAAGGGTCTAACTTTAAGATAGAAACAGAATAATGTCGAGATTTTAATAAACGTCCTAAACTAGCAGCTACAATTCCCTTACCAATACTAGACACTACCCCACCCGTCACAAAAACAAACTTAGTCATAATTCAAGCTCAATATTCCTTAAAAATTATATCAGAATAATTCATTTCTCATTTAAAATCGATTGTTGTTGTCGATTAATTATTTTGGTTTTTAATTTTATCAATTTTTTCTTGGGTAATTCTGATGTCTCTAGTTAGGGGTTTTTTTACAGCTTCAGCAGGTAATTGATCTACTTTTGCTAAAGTAATATTAAAGTTTTTTAATGCTTCTTGTAAGAGCGTAATATTTTCTTCTTTATCGCCTTTTTCTCGTAAAATTTGACCTTTTAAATAATATAATTCAGGATTTAAGGGCGTACTTTCGATCGCCAATTCTACATACTTTAAAGCCTCATCATAGTTCTTTAAATCTCGATAGGCGATCGCAATTCCTCTATTAACTAAAAATTTAGGAGAAGCATAATTTTTTAATCTTTCAATAGCCTCTTCGGCATTAGAAAAGGGTAATTTAACCGAAAGCAATAAATTCAAATAACCTTGAATTAAATTTAATTCAGGATCATCTTTATCAACTTTTTCTGCTTCTTCAAAATAATAAAAAACTTCTTGTAATTTATTAATAGCGGGTAAAACTCCTTCTTTTTGAAAAATATAACCCCCTTCTAAAAAACTACCAACGCCTAAATATAAATTACTGCGTAAAGGATCATCAGATTTAATTTTTTTAGCTATCTCTATCGTTTTATCAGCAGAATTTTTCATCCCTTCCCAATCGGATTCAGTATAAGCTAAAGATGCTTTAATAGCATGAACTAAAGGATCATTATTATCAGTTTTACTTGCCTCAATTAAGTATTCTTTTGACTTTAAATAATTACCTTCTTCAAATAAGGCTTTAAAAGCATTTTCGGTTGTTTCACTTATATTACGTTCATTTTTTGTCCGAAATGGATCACCTGCTAAACTTAGATCACTAATTACAATTATGGATAAAAAAGAAAGTAAACAACTAATACTAAAAGATTTGAAATATTTATTGATTTGTTTCTTGGAAATTAAATTTAATTGAACGTATTTACTAATAATATTTTTTTTCATAGTTAGGTTAATTGCTAATTTTTATAGCTTACTTGATATTATCTTTTATGACTAAATTATGATCATAAATGTTCCCATCACTATTTTTCTTTATAAAAGAAAAACTATCTATTATTTTCAATAAAATATCGCCATTATCCTCTTTAATCTGATGATATGACTATCAAAAATCACCTTTAAATATTTGTTCAGTATTGAGATTTAAATGAGGGAAAAGAGTTGATTTGATAAGCTGATTTTCTCTAAATTGTGTGCCTTGATATTCATTATTTTGTAAAGTATAAATTGTTAAAGTCGGTTGTTTAGGATGTCCAATAAATTTACGTCCTCCTAATCCTAAATAATCAATAATCCAATATTCTTTGATGCCTAAAATTTCATAAGCATCTAACTTTAAAGCATAATCATCACTCCAGTTACTACTAACTATTTCAATAATTAATTTGATGGCATTTCCCGTTATTAAAGTTGATTGTTTCTCCCAATTAGGTTCATTTTTAAGTAAATTTTTATCTAAAATAATGCCATCTGGTTCATAACCAGAAAAATTATCTCCCTTAATTAAACATTCTTTAGGAATAAAATAAGGCAGTTTTAAGCGTCTTATTTCGAGACTTAATTCTGTTATTAAAAATCCTGCTATTTGTGAATGTTGCCCTCTCGGTTTTGGCATTTCAATAATAATGCCGTTATGTAATTCATATTGATATTCGGTTTGTTGAGGATACCAATTTATAAATTCTTCAAAGTCAAGATAATTATTTTTTAATAGTGCTTGTATCATTTTTTGATAATAAATAAAAGGTAATGTCTATAACTTACCTGTTATGGCAGTACCAAGTTATACTAGGACATTTTAGATCCCCCCTAACCCCCCTTAAAAAAGGGGGAAATAAGTTTTAAGCTAATGTCCTAACCTGAAAACGTAATACTATAATAACCAAGATTATAGGATTAACTTGATTAACAGGATTAATTTATCCGTGACAATCTGAAATTTATAGATTTAATCCTGTTCATCTTGAAAATCTTGAAAATCTTGGTCTAGTTTTGTGAGTATTTTTTGAAGGAAAAATATAACGGGAGTCTTTCATTCACATTTTAAGATGTAATTTAGTTTTTATTTGGAATGACTAGACTTTTTCATTTGACTGATAACACCAATTAAACCGATACTTAATAAGCCTAAAATAGAGCTAGATTCGGGGGTAGAAGCTGGTTCAAGATCATTATTTTCTATCTTGATAACTTGTCCCGTACCCGCTATAAAACCTTGATTACTGATATAAATATTATTATCTTGGTCAATAGTTAAAGCAGTCGGATTAATTAAACCTTCACTAAGGATAGTTCGGCGATCGCCATTAGGTTTAATTTCAATTAATGCCCCAGTGGGATCACCTGAAAGAATAGAATTTGCAGCAAATTCTAAAGCATATAAATTACCATTATTCCCAAAAGCTAAATCAATCAAATTGGTAAAACCTTGTAAATAAATGTCTGGATTATTGTTATTGATGCTATTATTAGGGGTTTGATAAATACGAGCGCCACCTACTGGAAATGGAAACCCTGTTAATTCACTAACATAAAGATTATTATCTAAACCAATAGTAACCCCTGTTGGGACTGATTGACTAGGAAAAGGAAAACCGGGAAAAACTTGAGTAGGAAAAACGGCTGCTGTTTGAATATCGCCTGTAGAAATGTTCACATGAAGTAAATCATTTCCGCCCGAATCAATAGCGAAAATTGTATTACCTTGGATTGCTAAAGCGTAAGGATTACTGTTAATTCCTCCTTGATTAGGATCACCCCCATCAGGGTTATTATCTTGTTCGTATTGGGCTAAATCGGCAATTTCTGATAAAACTTGATTTTGAACTAAATCAACGGTGAAAATTTTGCCAAATTGATCACTATTTAAAAGAGGACGATTAGCAGGATTACTGGCTAAACCAAAGATTAAATAAGCATTCCCATTATTATCAAAAGCTAAATCATGCGCCCCTGAAGCATCTGCCCCATCTGGTAATTCACTAGAACCTAAAGAGGCAATGGAAGGCAAACCCGTTAAAACTCTTTGACTTGTGCCATTTTGAATCCGTGTGACTGCTCCTGTATTACCTTCACATAAGACAGCACCCGGAATACTAGGAGAGGGAATACAAGCACCATCTCCGCCTCTTCCAGCTTCGACAACATATAAGGAGTTATCAGCCCCAAAAGTCAAGCCTCTAGGGCTATCTAAACTATCAGCAATTACTGAAAAATTAACGGCTTTTGCAGTTTTTTGACTGGTTAAACTAAGTAAAGTAATTCCAGTTAAAACTATTATTTTTGATATTAATGGTAGTGAATTTATTTTTGTCATTATTTTTTATGAATTTTTTTGTTTTCTGAATTTAATAATATTATGAAATTAAATATTTAAAATTAAATTTTGTTTAATCTAGCAGTGGGCAAAATCCCTAATATGTTAATAAATAAATGAGTTTTAACTCCTTGTCTAAAGGATTGAAATATCTTAATTAATTTGTATATTGCAATAATTAACAAGATTGTTTATCTTGGCGATCGCCAAAGAAAATAAACAACTTATTGATCCTAAAATTGGTATATTTAATTTAATTTAATTTAATCAGAAAATTAGTGTATCGTTTAGTTATTGATTCAAATCAGATCGATAATTTGGAGATTACCTTATTATCAGAACAAAATCACTATCTACGGCGAGTTTTACGTCTGAAAATTGACGATAAATTTATTGCTATGGATGGTAAAGGTCATAATTGGTTAGTAAAGTTAACCTCTATGGGTGCAGAAATAATTGAAACAATTCGGAATAATACGGAATTACCTGTTAATTTAACTTTAATGGTGGCATTACCGAAGGGTAATGGTTTTGATGATATTGTTCGCTGTGGTACAGAATTGGGTGTTAGTCAATTTTTGCCTGTTGTTAGTCATCGTAGTTTGCTTAAACCTAGTGATCAGAAGGTCACCAGATGGCGTAAAATTGCTTTAGAATCGGCCGAACAATCGGAACGTAATATCGTACCCTTAGTATTTGATCCTATTTCTTTTACTGAAAGTGTTTTGGAAATTACTAAATTACAAGCTAATTTTTATTTTGCCCTAGAGCGTCAAAATAATCCTAGTTTAGCTAAATTTCTGCTAGATTCTTCTTCTTCTCTTAATAATATTGTTATTGCTACTGGCTGTGAAGGGGGTTGGGCTGATTTTGAAGTTGATTTGGCGATCGCCAATAAATTTCAATTAGTATCTTTAGGAAAAAGAATTTTAAGAGGTGTTACTGCACCCATTATGGCGGCTTCTTTGGTGGTGGGAGTTTTTGATAATTATCAAAATTCAGATTCGTAATTATTACTGTTTTTTAGCTACTAAAAATAAAAATATCATAAGATTATTATGAATAAAGAAATAGAAGAAGCCTTAAGCAAAAAAGATTATCAAAAAGTAGAAATTTTATTAGATGAATTAAGAGAAAAAAATCCAGAGAATGATTGGCTAAAATATTATGAAGGTTGTTTAGAAGAAAGCAAAAATAATTTAGAAATTGCTGAGAAAATTTATTTAGAAATCTTAAAAAATTCTTTTTATCCTAATCCTAAATTATTCTCCCTTATTCGTAATAGAATTAATGCTATTAAAAAAATTGAAATAGAAACAAAAGCCACAGAATTAGAGCAATTTCAAAAGATAGTTAATAGTGAAGAATTAAGTATATTAATTATCGAACCGATGGCCACAGAAAATAAAAAAATAGCCGCTCAAAATATGGCAAAAATTATGAATATAGATGCCTATTCTGCTAGACTAAAAATCCCTAGTCGAAGTCTGAAAATGAATCGGATAGGGAAATTAGGAGAATTAAAATATTATGAATCAAAATTAAATCAAGCGAATATACCTTCTTTTTGTTGTACCTTTCAAGCCTTAAATAATATTAATATTTATCAAGTTAATTATGTGAAATCTATTGATAAAAACTTGATTTTATGCTACGAAAAGGCTTTACAAGAACCACAAGAAATAATAATTAATCCCTTAGAAATAAAGCAAAAAATATCAGGACTTTTACCTTTATTTGAGTTGACTGTTCATCAAGGTGTACAAGGTAAATTAGCAAAAAAAATAACGGTTTTAGATTACATTCAATTTTGTGATTTACACTTAATTAATCAGAATATAATTTTACGTTTTGATGATTATAACTATCAATTTGATCAAGGAATAAATTTAAAATCTCCAGAAAATACATCAAAAAAAAATTGGCTTAATTTCTGTCAAATAATTGACGAAAAAATACCAAATATTCCTAATTTTTCTGAATTTACTTTGTTTGGAGAAGATGTTATTCAATTTCCTGAAATGTTAAAACAAATTACTCCTCAATTGAGAATATTTCGCCGAGAACAAACTCCTTGGGATTGTGCTTTTCAACTTTATAGTACTCTTTTATTTTGTAAATTACTTTCTGAGTAATTGCCGATCAGCTTCGCTGGCACTTCGTGGTCGCCATCAATCAACAATAAAATTACCAAGATTTAGGCTCAAACTGAGTGCCATTAAGAATAGTCATAGTTTCCCCTGATTGAGCTAACACAAATAAACCTTGACGAGTAGCATATTTATCTGCTCCTTTTTCTATTTTAATCCCCGACACCCCACCATATAATTGTTTGTGACTATATTCTGGGAAAAACTGCTTAAATTGACCTAAATCTTCCATAAAATATTGAATATCCTCTACAGTTAAAGTGCTTTTGACTCCAACTGCTAAAACAAGACTCTCATTAGTCACAAAAAGATCAATTTGTAAAGTTTCCCCATTTAATTTTTTTCTCGCCATTTGACTAACTTGAAATGAAGTAAAGCCACTATTTAAAAATAAGGTTTCACAAGCAGGTGCCACCATAGTATCCACAAAATATGACCTCTTTACCCCAAAAATATCATCTAATTTTTCAAGGTTTTCCTCTACGTTTTGAGATTGTTCTTTTACAAGTATTTTAGTTCCATTTTTATCCGTTGGTAATTTCTCTAATTGCCATACTGCTGTTGATGCCATATTTTTTTCTTAAATTTTTACTTTATTTTACTTCATTTTAACTTAGGTTTGGTCTTAATGGCGATCGCCATAAAAAATTATCGCCATTAATATTATTGTGGGATGGGCTTCCTAGCCCGTCCTTTCTTAAAATTGGTCACAGGCAGGATGTCTCTGCCACAAAAATTAATCATCTTTGAGATTACAAAAAATAAATTTTTTGCTAATAGCTTAAA
>CAZWLZ010000150.1:0-8435 GCA_964634505.1 uncultured bacterium
TACTCTTGTCATCATTACCCTATCTCCCATTTCCCCCATTCTCCCTATAATTATCTCTTATTTTCTATAGAATGAAACAACCCTGCCTTAATAAGGGGGAATATAAGAAAAAATCAATGTCTTAATTAATTCGCTTTGTACTATAGATTTAATTTGAGATTAAGGAATAGGGAGTAATCATTATTAATTTTTGATTATTCGTTATTCTTTTCTATTTTATTGTTATTTATTTTTATTATTTATTTTTATGTATTTATTAATTCCAGCGGCTGGTATGGGCAAAAGAATGAAGGTGGATCGAAATAAATTGTTATTAAATTTATTAGGTAAGCCTCTTTTAGCTTGGACTTTAAAGGCAGCGGATGCTTCTAAGGAAATAAAATGGATTGGAATTATGGGGCAAAGTTATGATTTTTCTGATTTTGAGACAATGATTAGAGAGAATCAAATTACTAAACCTGTTACTTTGATTCAAGGAGGTGATACTCGTCAAGAATCAGTTTTTAATGGTTTAAAAGCGTTGCCTTCGGAGGCGAAAAAAGTTTTAATCCATGATGGTGCCAGGTGTTTGGTAACGGCTGAATTATTTGATCGTTGTGCTAAAAAGTTATTAAGTTGTGATGGTTTGATTGCGGGTATTCCTGTTAAAGATACAATTAAAGTTGTTAATTCAAGTCATTTTATTGTTGATACGCCCAAGCGGGATGATTTATGGGCTGCTCAAACTCCTCAAGGTTTTACGGTGGATTTATTGAAAACTTGTCATGAAAAAGGGGTTAAGTTAAATTGGCAAGTGACGGATGATGCGGCTTTATTTGAAATGTGTAATCTTCCTGTCAAAGTTGTGCTAGGCGAAGAAACTAATCTTAAAATTACTACTCCTCTCGATTTGGCGATCGCCGAATTTATTTTAAAACAAAAATAATTTATTTTGATTGTCAAAATTATAAATTAATTGAAATCAATTTGTTTTGATTATTTGAACCAAATTTAATAACAATATAGCGCTACGAGCTAACGTTAGGACATTTTAAAATCAGTTTTAAAAAGACATGGCAGACAATATTTTTATGTTATGTCTTAACAATAACCCGTAGTGCTATATCAGATTTTTTTACTTTAAATTGATCTGCTAATAACAGGATTAATTCCTTATGTGCTTTGCCGTCAACTGGAGGGGATTTAATCTTAATTACAAATTCATGATCATTAATTTGTGTTATTTTTTGTTCTTGAGAATTAGGTTTTACTTTTACTCTAATCATCATTGATCTTAATACTAAAGCCCTGTTAAACTTTGCTCCTGTGAATTTCTCTAGTGCGATTATCCTCATCAATAGAAGATAGGAGGTTAAATACCAAAGCCCTGCTATACCTTGATCGCTCGAACTTCTCTAAGGCGATCGTCTTTTTCCAAAACTGAAATTCCATCTTTATTTTTGTTAGGCAAACTAACTAGGTAATCCATAATTGCTTGCCATTCTTTGACTTCTTGTTGAGCTGTATTGGTAACAATGGTGTCGTTTTCCATTGAACCGCTTCCAGATAAAACGTAAGGGCCAGTAGATTTGCTGGGATCAACGATCGCCTCTGTTTTTGTCTTAATTGGTATACCGTCTGCTTTTTTAGGAATAAGTTGAACTGCACCTTTGGTAAGTCGGGGAAGGGCTGCAATAATAACTCCAACATAGAGACTACAAGCAAAACTGTATAGCTTAGTAACACTTTCGGACAGATCAATCGGATGATAACCCTTGTCTAAATCGCCCAATTCTATCCCAATGATTTGATCAAATTTGGGACGAGAAAGATCATAAAAGAATCGCATTCCCGATACTCTAGGGAAATATTCCCCCGGATGGTGAGGATCATCCATTAGAAAAAATTCCAGTATATTCTTGAGTTCGCTCCCTGTGAAATAAGCTTGTACCATCGCACTTCCCGCTGTGGTGTCCACAATGCCACCTCCCAACGGTGCGAGGGAAAACACATCATAAACCGTTTGTAAGCCCGAATTACCCTTAATTAAGGCAGCTCGAATCGTGCCATTAGCAGTGAAGGCAACATCTGCCCCAGTTGCTTGGCGAAACCCATCTGTCACTACGTTTGCCAGAGGTGTACCTGACTCAATATCACTGTAGTTCATCGGCCAATCTTCAGAAATCACAACTAAGGGCTGTGTGAGGCTATAACCCCTTGAGGCAAAGGCATATTGGCTCGATTTATGGACAAAACAATCAACTTCTTGTTGGATGAGGCGATCGCCCATAATCGTGTCTTCTACGGGAATTAAACGATAAGATTCGACCTTAACTTTACCATCATCAAGACTAATGACCAATTCTCCTAAATTTTCCCCATAGCGGCCTGTTTGCACTACAGGTCTATTTTGGACTAACAATGCTTTGTGCAAAGCGGTGTGGGTATGTCCACCAATCACAATGTCAATACCAGAAACAGCATTAAGCAAGTTGACATCTTCACCAATATATGTATCTCCATCTTTTGCTTTAACGACACCACCATGACTGAGTACAATTACGACATCTACCTTTTCTTGATTGCGTAATAGCTTAACCATTTTTTCAGCCGTGGCGATCGGATCATCAAAAGTAACACCACCCGGATCTGAAGCATATTTGAAAGCATCGTAGCCAATTAGTCCGATAATACCGAAACGTAATCCGCCTCGCTCGATCACTGTGTAAGGACGCAAAATGTTCTCCTCTGCTAACTTTTTAAGAGTAGCTAACCGAGGTTCATCAACATTGAGATTAGTGTTAGAAACAACTACCGAAGGAACAAATCCTGCTTCAACCGCTTTGGCTATCGCACTACCTAACCCATCTGGTCCGAGATCAAATTCATGGTTACCAAAAGTTGTAGCATCATAGCCCATTCTTGCCATTAGTTGTAATTCTGCACCTATTTCACGACAAGCAGTGGCGATCGCCGTTCCCATACTAAAATCTCCTGCATCTAATACCAAAACTGGTCCTAATTTTTCCATTTCCTTACGGCGTTGGGCAATTAGAGTCGCCAGACGAGAATAACCGCCTTTAGTAGCATCATCATTGAGAGACATTGGCGTATAATCGATGAAAGGTCCGACACCAATTAAGTTAGAGTGCATATCATTGGTATGTAGAATGGTGAATACTTGCTTGTCTGGACTTGCAGCTAAGCCTTGAAGAGTTTCAAAAGAAGCAATTGTAGCAGTTGTCATGAATATTCTCCTAAAAAATTTACGGCGGGTAAAGTTTGCGATGCTTGTCATGGCATAGTTTGAAGTTGAGTTTTAATATTCAATAGTTCTTGATCTTAATAAGGTGACAATTATAAAAAAAATAAACCTTAAAGAATAGTTAAATTTTATTTCTAATTATCTGATAAAATGACACTAAATATTTTGTCACAAAAAATACAAATAAGTAAAAATTTTTATACTAAAAATTATGAGTAAAAAAGAAATAGTAATTTCCCCTTCGATTTTGTCCGCCGATTTTAGTCGTTTAGGTGCAGAAATTGAAGCTGTAGATAAGGCAGGTGCAGATTGGATTCATGTTGATGTGATGGATGGTCGTTTTGTGCCTAATATTACCATTGGCCCTTTAATTGTAGATGCAATTCGTCCTTATACTAAAAAGCCTCTTGACGTTCATTTAATGATTGTTGAACCTGAAAAATATGTAGAAGATTTTGCTAAAGCAGGTGCGGATATTATTTCCGTTCATGCTGAACATAATGCTTCACCTCATTTACATCGTACTCTTTGTCAAATTAAAGAATTGGGTAAACAGTCGGGAGTTGTGCTAAATCCTTCTACTCCTTTAACTTTGATTGAACACGTTTTAGATGTTTGTGATTTAATTTTAATTATGAGTGTTAATCCGGGGTTTGGTGGACAAAGTTTTATTCCCTCGGTTGTGCCTAAAATTAAAGCATTACGTCAAATGTGTGATGATCGTGGTTTAGATCCTTGGATTGAAGTTGATGGCGGTTTAAAAGGCAATAATACTTGGCAAGTTTTAGAAGTGGGTGCTAATGCTATTGTAGCAGGTTCAGCGGTTTTTAAAGCTCCTGATTATGCTGAGGCGATCGCCAATATTCGTAACAGTAAACGTCCTGAAAGAGAATTAGTTACAGCTTAATTATACTTAGGGGTCAAATATTTGACCCTTTGAATTATATTAGTTAATTACCAGTAATATTACATTGAACCATTCGTTGAGCTAAAGCAGAATATTGTAATCTTGCACCTGTAATAGAATATTCTGGACGGGGATAAGGTAAATGACCGATGGGAGCATCTATATTATAATTAAGATTTTCAATAAAAATAATCCAATCTCTACCTTCCCTATTTTGACTTTTCTCTCTCCAACCGAGGCGATCGCCAAATTTATTATAAGCATCATCAGTAATTAACCTACCCGGCTTATTGCCAGTCTCTAAATAAATAGGTAATTGCACACTAAAACCAAATTTATTATTAGAATATTGTCGCCAAAG
Source organism: uncultured bacterium (assembly GCA_964634505.1). Classification (GTDB taxonomy): domain Bacteria; phylum Cyanobacteriota; class Cyanobacteriia; order Cyanobacteriales; family Cyanobacteriaceae; genus CAZWLZ01. The sequence goes on from CAZWLZ010000150.1 coordinate 4,513, forward strand.
ATTATCCACCGTTTTTAAATCCCAACAAGCTAAACTTTTAATACTATCAACATCCGCCCATCCAATGGATTTACGGCCAGTAGCTTGTAAAAGAGAATCAAGAGTTTCATCATTAGCTTTACGCCATTCACCCTTACTCAAAAAAAGAGCTAATTGATTATAATCAACAGCAGTTTCAGGGGAAATTAAATTAACATTAGGTTCAAATTTAGTCTTGTTTTCTTCATTTGGTTGAGCAGAAACAAAATTAACACAAATAAGATTTAGTATTAATCCCAGAATTAAATATTTTTTCTTCATATATAAATTAATTGATTGAAATAATGATTTTATTTTACCTTGATTATTTACAGCTATTTTAGTTTTATTTTTCCCTATCTGATTCAACACCACAATAACTACAATAAGGCATACTTTTATAAGACAAATTATGACAATGATTACACTCCTTATATTGTCCATATCCGCAATGAGGGCAATATAAATTATTAGGTTGAATTTTTTTAGCACAACGTAAACAGCGAGATTTTTCTACTCTTTTACTAATTTGACTTTGAGGATTAAAAATAACTTTTTGAAAAAATTTAATTAAACCAAAACCAATGAAAGGAATAATAAAAATATAGAGATAGTTAATTAAAAATAATAAGCCCCCAAAAATAAAGCTAATAAATTCAAATAAAAATTCAAAAATTATCCCTACTTGTAAAAATTCAAATATTTTAATTAATAAAGGAATAAAAAAGATTACTAATAAATGCCAACTCATTAACGCAATTAAACCATAGCTGCCTTTTTCTGCCCATCGATGAATAAATAAAGCAATTAATATTAAGGGTAATAAAAACAGAAATTGAAAGGTAAATTGAATAGTGGGATACCAAAAAGAGGCATTTTGATAACTTTTTTCTAATTGTGTAAATTGTGGCGAATTTAAAAATGCTAAAAATTCTATACTTTCAGGCTTATTTAAAAGTTGATTTTTTAGTTGAGTTATTTCTTGTTGAAGTTTAGCAATAGAGTCATTATTTTGATTTAATTCTTGTTTTACTTTTTCAGCTTCCACTTGATTTATGGATAAATCTCGAGGTTGTCCTGCAATTTTTTCTAATAAACTAGAATCATATTGATTACGAATATTAGTATTAATATTATTCAGAGAATTAATTTGCGATTCTTTTTGCCCTATTTGACTTAAGATTTCTTGATTTTTGGGTTGATTTAGTTTAGTGATGGCATTGGCATAATCAAAACAAAAAGGGGATACTTTGCCTAAACGTTCTTTTTGAGATTCTTCATAAGTCTGTTTAAGATTATTTTCTAAAGCTAAAGAATTTTTAATGATTTGATAGTTTTTATCTATCTCGTTTGATTGACGATAACTTTCCCATGAAGAAAAGCAAGGATGAGACTGTGATGAATTTAGATGCCATTGACTAACATAATATAGTCCAGAAAAAACATTGATCAAGATAAAAATATCAATGAGAATAATCACAATTAAACTAACCTTGTTAATTGGTTCATTATTAACTTTTCTTGATTTTGTAAAAAAAAGACTTAGTAAATTATTTAGTTTATTCAAAGTATTAATTTGGTTTATTCTGATGTTATTAAAGCTAAGCTATATTTTATAACTTAAAATAGAATGTAAGGAATTTAAAGAATTGATGTAAAATCTTATGACGAATACCGCCGCTGAAGTATGGCAATTATTAGGTGAATTAGTAAATGCTCAAAAAGAAACCGATCGCCTTTTTAAAGAATCAGAACACCGTTTTCAAGAAACCGAGCGTATTATCAAAGAGGAATCAGAAAAAACCGATCGCCAACTTCAACAACTTAGTCAACAAGTGGAAGAAACTAGCCGAGAAGTTAAACAACTTAGTCAACAATCAGAAAAAACCGATCGCCAAATTCAAGAACTTAGCCAAGAAATTAAACAACTTGGGCGAGAGGTAAAACGAGTTAGTCAAGAAGTGGGGAATCTTGGAGGTAAATGGGGGCGTTTTGTCGAAAATATGGTAGCACCAGCCTGTCAAACTATCTTTACATCTCGTGGTATTCCCGTACATAAAGTAGCTCAAAGAGTTCAAGGAAAACTCAATGGTGAAATTTTAGAAATCGATGTCTTAGTGAATAATGAGAATCATGTTTTAGTAGTAGAAGTTAAAAGCACTTTAAGTGTAGAAGATGTGAAAGAATTTATCACCGATTTAAGTCAATTTAGACAATTTTTCCCTGAATATAACGATAAACAATTATATGGTGCGGTGGCAGGAATTGAGATAGATAAGGGCGTAAATAAATATGCTTATCGTCAAGGTTTATTTGTATTAGGGCAATCAGGAGAAACGGTGACTATACTCAATGATAATAAGTTTCAACCTAAAAGTTGGTAAGTATTATTGGCGATCGCCAATCAGTAATTAATCTCCCATATTTTTATTATTGATGAGATAAAGATATAATATAATCATTCAACTAATCATAAAAATAATTTATGACTACCACTCAAACTTTAACTCCCACTACAACCACAAAAAGCAAAATTGAGCCTAGCCATGAGATAATATACCCTCAGGGAGAATTTTACAGCGATGAACCAGAATTGGAAAGTAATTTACATTTAAAACAGATACTAATCTTAATCTATTCATTAGAATGGTTGTGGCAAGACAGACAAGATTATTTTGCCTCTGGAAATTTAACTATTTATTACAGTCCGAATCAGAAGAAATCAGAACATTTTCGAGGACCAGATTTTTTTGTAGTGTTAGATACAACTAACGATCAAACTCGTAAAAGTTGGGTAGTGTGGCAAGAAGGCGGTAAGTATCCTAACGTAATTGTGGAAATTTTATCAGATAGTACAGCCAAAACCGATAGAGAAGAAAAAAAACAAATTTATCAAGATATATTTCGTACACCAGATTATTTTTGGTTTGATCCTGTAACATTAGAATGGGAAGGATTTACCTTAGTTAGTGGGACATATCAACCAATACAGCCAAATGAGCAAGGTTGGTTATATTCTGAACAATTAGATTTATATTTAGGGATATATGAAACAAAATTACGTTATTTTACGGTCGAGGGAGAATTAGTTCCAACTCCTGAAGAATCTGCAATTAAAGAAAGACAAAAGACACTTGAAGCTGAAAATATTGCTATTGAAGAAAGACGCAAGGCTAAATTTGAACGTCAACAAAAAGAGTTGGCATTACAACAATTAGAGGAATTGAAGCGAAAATTAAGTAAATTCAATATTGATTCTGATGAAGTGTCTTAGTATAGTGAATTTAACTTTGATTTTAATTTTGTAAAACTTTTAAACTATACTTAATCTCAGTAAATTTTATCTTATTCTGTTTCTATATTTGTGTCGTTGATAAATTTTTTAAACACTGGAGATAAGTTAAACAAAATTTCTTCTGCTTCAATTTTTGTTAATAAATATCTTCTTTGCAAAGATTGTAAACCTTTAATTAAATCTGGGGAGGCTACATCTAAATTTGATTTTAACTCATTCCTAGTCTTCAGTTTTTCTGCGTTGCTTAATGCTTGAATAATTTGTTTTTCAATAGGGGATAATCTTTTAAATATTTTAGTTAAATTTTCCTGTATTTTTGGTGTAATAACTATATTTTGATCTTCTAAAAAGTCACTAACATAACCGTCATAAACATCTTTAATTAAAACGCTAATATCTTTTAGGTAAGTTGGATTTCCTTCATAGAATTGAACTAATTTTAACCAACTTTCTTCATTTTTTAAGCCGAAATTATGGAAAATCTCTTGACTATTTAATCCTTGTAATTCAAGTAAATCAAAATTTTCAGAATCATAATACATTTGGGAACATTGTTCTTGACTAATTAAAATTAAACTACTTTGATGTTCAATTTCAGTAGTAATTATTG
>CAZWLZ010000151.1:0-8420 GCA_964634505.1 uncultured bacterium
ACTCCTACGGTGCTAACTAAAAACAAGCCTCCCACTTTCATCCAGTTACTAATGGGGGGTAAAAATTCGTCATGGTGTAGCGGTGAAATCAATTCAGGGGGCGATCGATGTACATAATTAATCATAAAATTTTGTCTGATTTTAGTTTAGCTTAATTACTTTATTTTAAGTCTGTTAATCTTAAACTGCTTGACATAGTATTAATAGTGATACTATAATTTTAGAAATTAAGTTCGTGACGAAAATAAAAAAACTTGTAGCTCAAATAAGAAAAAACCCGCAAAATGTCAATTTCAATGATTTAGTTAAAGTATGTGATTATTATTTTGGCAAACCAAGACAACAAGGGACAAGTCATCGAGTCTATAAAACACCTTGGCTAGGTGATCCTCGTGTTAACATTCAAGAAAAAAATGGAAAAGCAAAAGTTTATCAAGTAAAACAAGTATTAACGGCTATCGTAAAAATAGAGGAGATAATCGATGATTAATTATGAACACTATAGTTATCGAGTAATTTGGTCAGCAGAAGATCAAGAATTTGTCGGATTATGTACCGAATTTCCCAGTTTATCTTACCTTGATGTCGATCGAATTAATGCTTTAGAAGGTATTACTAATTTAGTCAAAGAAGTTGTCGTAGATATGGAAGCCAACGGGGAAAATATCCCCGAACCTATGTCAGAAAAAACCTACAGTGGCAAACTTTTAGTTCGTATTCCTCCCGAACTTCACCGTCAATTAGCAAGAGAAGCTACGGAAGAAAAAATAAGTTTAAATCGTTATATTAGTAATAAATTAGCCTATTAGTTATAGCAAAAAACAGGGTAGTTAGGACATTTCAATCCTTTAGCCAAGAGGTTTAAACCCCTTGTTAACATCCTAATCATCTTGGCGACTGCTATAACTGCTTTAAAATTTATTCCCTTTGAGATAGAAATCAAGTGATTTTAATACCTCAAGAAGCCCATTTTTGGAGTCGCTCCATCAGAGATAATTTTTATTTAGGCTCACCTTCGGTTACTTTTGAAGAAATAGTTAAGGCTTGTAAAATAGCAGAAGCCCACGAATTTATCAATGATTTACCTCAAAAATATGATGCGGTTTTAGGAGAATTTGGGGCAAATATATCAGGGGGAGAAAGACAAAGAATTGCAGTAGCGAGGGCGATTGTTAATAACCCACCTATTTTAATTTTAGATGAATCTACAGCTAGTTTAGATCCAATTAGTGAAACTCAATTACTAGATAAATTATTACACTATCGTCAAGGGAAAACAACAATTTTAATTAGTCATCGCCCAACGGTAGTACAAAGGGCAGACTATATTATTTATTTAGAATCAGGAGAGATTAAACAACAGGGGAGTTTAGATGAATTAAGAAAGATAAAAGGCAAACATTTAGAGTTTTTCTAACCCAAAACTAAATATCTATTAATTTATAATTAATCAAATTATCTAATTTCCCATGAAAAACTTAAAACAATGAAAAACTTAAAACAATGGCATCTTAAGCAATCTAAAGATATTCCTGCTTCATTTTTACAGGAATTACAAACTTATGCCAATGCTAGAGAAGGTAAATATCTTAGTCAAATTTTATGGCAAAGAGGCATAGATACGGTTGAAAAATTACGAGAATTTTTAAATTATCAAGATTACAAACCAGCCTCCCCATTTGAATTTGGTTTGGACATGATTGAAGCTATTAATCGCATTGAGATAGCCATGAATAATAATCAAGAAAAAGTAGCTATTTGGGGTGATTTTGATACTGATGGTATTACTGCTACTTGCGTTTTATGGGAGGGTTTAGGTTATTTTTTTGAACAAAATCTTAATTTAAAATACTATATTCCTAATCGTTTTAATGAATTTCATGGATTGAGTTTTTCAGGTATTAAAAAACTAGCTGATTGGGGAGTAAATTTAATTATTACTTGTGATATAGGTGGTATCAATTTTAAAGAAATTGACTATTTAAATGAATTAGGAATTGATCTAATTATGATCGATCATAATGTTTTACCTAAAAATCGTCCTTCTGTGATCTCTATTATTAATCCTTTATACTTACCTATAAATCATAAATTTTATCATTTTTCTAGTGTTGCTATTGCTTATAAATTAATGGAAGCCTTAGAGCAAAAGTTTCCAAATATTTACCCTATTTCTTCTGAAGAATTACTTGATTTAGTGGCGATCGGTTTAATAGGTGATTTAGTCAATTTAAGAGGAGAGAATCGTTATTTAGCTAAAAAAGGAATTGACAAATTAAAAATAACAAAACGTTATGGTATCAAGAAATTAATTGATTTATGTCAACAATCTGGCGATCGAGTTACGGATGTTTTTTATGGTATTATACCTAGAATTAATACCGTTATTCGGATGAAGGAAAATGCCGATTTTTGCATCGATTTATTAACAAGTAAAAATGAAAAATTATGTATTAGTTTAGCCCAAGAAACAGAAATAGCTAATACTATCAGAAAAGAGATAGAAAATAAGGTTTTTCACGAAGCTAAAAAACAGGTAGAAACTCAATTAGATTTATCATCTATTAGTATAATTATTTTGATTAATAATCAGTGGGAAAATAGTGTTTTAGGCTTAGTTGCTAATAAGATTTCTCAAAAATATGGTAAGCCAACTATTTTATTAACTACTGCTTTTAATAATCCAGAAAGTAATTTTGAATCGAGTAGTAATACAAAAGTAATTGCAAGAGGTTCAGCTTGTTCAATTAATAATATTAACCTCTATAATTTAATCTCATCACAAGTAAATTTACTAGAGCATTTTGCTGGAAATGCTTATGCTTTAGACTTAGAAATAGCAGTAGAAAATATACCTTTTTTTATTACAGCAATTAATCAAAAATTAAGGCAAAAAATTGATTTTAATAATTATAAAAATGTAAAAAAAATCGATTTAATAATAACAGTTAAAGAGTTAGGAAAAGAGTTATTTAATGAGTTGAAATTACTCGAACCTTTTTGTTTAAATAATCTTCCTCCTAAATTATTAATTAAAAATTGTTGGTTTGAAAATTGTTGGAATCAAAATGAAGTATATCAAAAAAATAATCAAACAAAAAAAGTAAAATACCCCAAAACAACTTTTAAAATCTGTGATGATTCTCAACCCTTTGGTTTTAATGGTATTTGGTGGGGATATTCTGCTGATGATTTGATTGAAAATAAAAGATATGATGTAGTGGTTGATTTAGATTTTAACAGTGATCAAATTAAGGATCAAGATTCTAAAAATAAAGTGTATAAAGATAAAGAAGAAAATTATAAAGTAAGATTAATTGATTTAAAATTTCATGAAGAAAATGATAATTCTAATGAAAATATGGGATCAAATTTTCACATTATTGATAATCGAAATCAAGAGTTAATTTTAAATAATTTTTCAGAATCTTTAACTATTATTAATGATTGTCCTAGTAGTTGGGGAGATTTACAAAATAATTATCAACAGTCCTTACAAAATAAACAAAAATTAGCTTTATCTTATCAATATAAAAGTAATAATTCTGCTGAACAAATATGGTTAAACCTAGTACAATTTATTAAATCTTTAATCAAATTTAATACCCTAATTAATCAAGAAAAACTTATTTCTCAACTAGAAATTAATCCTTATCTTTTAAATCTAGGTTTAACTGTTTTAGATAATTTAGGTATTAGTTATAAATTAGAAAATAATCAATTTCAATTCTTTGAAAATAATCACAATATTGATCAAATTAAAGGAGAAAAAAATCTTAAAATTTTTCTTAAGGCTTGTCAAGAATTAGATTTTAAACAAAACTATTTTTATCGAGCTTCCTTACCTATTATTGAATCTACTTTATTTAATAGTAAGGATAATACTTTAAATTAATTATTAGATAAAAATTGATTTTTGCTAAAATAAATTTGTCACAATTAAATTAAGCACAATGATTAAAAATTATGATAGTAACAACTCCACAAAATTTAAAAGAATTGTATGAAATTGATGATTATTTATGGATAGAAGAAACTGTAAAATTATTAAAAGAAAAACAATTTAATCAACTGGATTTAGACAATTTAATTGAGGAATTAGAAGATTTGGGTAGCGAAAAAAAAACATCAAGTAGAAAGTTTATTAGAACAAATTATTAGACATTTATTATTATTACAATATTGGGATAGAGAATATGAGCGTAACTTTGCCCATTGGCAATCAGAAATTGTTAGTTTTCGTACTCAAATTAATAAACGAATGACTACCAATTTTTATAATTATTTAAGTGAAAATCTGGACAAAATTTATCAAGATGCTCGTTTATATGTAACTAAAAAATCACAAATTGATAGTTTTCCTAGTTTATGTCCTTATACTTTAGATCAATTATTAGATCAAAATTGGTTTGGGTCAAGATAAATTACAGCATTTTTCAAAGGAATAAACTACAATGTGCAAACAACCTATAGGCGATCGTATTAGTTTAATATCAAAATACTTTCTGTTTCACTATTATAAAATTCGGTAATCATTGAAAAATTATCTCTTAAGATTGCAGTAATCTTTGAAGTGGGGCTATTACCAATCCGAAGATAGATAAATTTTGGTGGATGACCATATAGTAAACTACGCTGATGAAAATCTGAGTCTTTAGAAACAATGACAAAACTATTGAATTTGGCAAATTCCCAAATAAGAGCATCATCAGTATTGAGAAGCTCTAAAGTCTTGACATGCTGAGAATCGGGATACAAATCAATGATTTTGTAAATAATTCGATCTGACAAATTTTCATCTAATAGCAATTTCATAGAGATACGACAAATAATTTTTTCTCTCGATCAGCAGCAAAAGCTAAACAAGCTTTAATGTCTTCAGAGGTTAATTCTGAAAAGTCTTCAAGAATTTCTGCTTCTGTCATTCCCCCTGCTAAATATTCTAGAACATCATACACTGTTATACGCATTCCACGAATACAGGGTTTTCCACTTCGCTTTCCAGACTCAATAGTAATGATATTGTGGTAACTCATAAGGGCTTTATTATCTTCAGTTTTCTTATTATATCTTAATTTTTTATCATCAAAGGTAGGGGATAATAATTGATTAGGTTGGATTTTGTTCGACCATTAAGAAGAGATCGCCTTCTCCCACCAAACAATGAGTTGATCTAATTGTTTTTTTACTTGGTTACTGGTGATAGCTTTCATTTTTTCCTATTTAAATTTCCCTATAGAACCCATTTAGGATCTATTTTGGAAACCTTATGAAATAAGTGTTAGAGTTTATTTTTCATAATTTACTATAATACAGACTAGATAATGATTTCAGATAAGATACCAAATTGGTTCTATAGATTAAATTTAACATATATTACCAGAGGAACAATCAGCTATGATTTTAGCCAAAAAACTTTGAATTGTATGGTTATCATAAGCCAAAAAAAACTCCTAAAACTTTGATGATTGCTCCACAAATAAAATATGTTAGCATTACTGCTGGAATTGTTAAATAAGCAAAAATACTGAATGAGCGTTCATACTTCAAATGGTTACAAACCGCTAAAAATGGAATAATGTTGATAGCATGGTAATTAGTCATGGGATAAGGCAGAAAAAAGAGCATTACTGGGGCATTTAAGAAGAAAAAGAAACCACCATCACCTAAAGTTTGGGCTAATCCCATTACCAAAACATAGTGCCAGAATCTAAAATTAAAACGGTTAATAAGATACCAAATTACCGAAAAAATTATCAAATAAGCAGGTAAGGTAAAAGCTAAATCTAGGACATATTGGATTAATCCAGATATTATGGGTGTATTTCGATTAATACGCAATGAGTGAAAAACTGGCATTGAAATCATGTGAAAACCTTCAACAAATGCCGCAAGGATACTACCTAACAGAATAAATCTGATTTTGTGAGGAAATTGACTAAATGCTTTTACCAATATTGAACGTAACGCAATTTGTAATACAATAAACCAGATTACCCAAAGCCGAGTAATATTTTCAGCAGATAAACCCCCTACAATAATTGATAGACTAATTGCAAGTATTGACCAACTAAAATATAATCTTTGCCAAATTCCTAGTTTTTTAATGTAATCGTTACCCATATTCAAAAGAATGAATTTTAGGAAATTGTAATTATTATAGCCGTGATCAATCAATAGAATTAAGACAGTTTAAGACTGCACATAATCTATAGATAAAGATTTTTATTGATAAGTGATCATCCAAACTTGATATTACTAAAACTGTAAGATTAATAATAATTTTACCGTTACTAGATAAAAATTGGTTTCCTGAAAAAATTAATTAAACAAAAATAGTAACAGGGGTATTGCTAAAACTTTGAACTCTAGTCGTTTTAACATAGCATCTAATCATTAGATAATTTCTGTCGATCAAACTCCTCACAACTGAAATAAATGGAAAGTAATTTCCTAATCATCAGCTATTCTAGCCAATTATTAGTTTTACATTACATTATTAATATGTCGTTAGAATCAGGTGAAGTGGTAAATACAAAATAAATAATTCCAGCACCTAATAAGGCGATCGCCAAACTAAATAGAATTACCCAGCGATCAGGTGGTTCATAGGTATCTTCTTCGATGTCTCGACGAACTACAAAATATTGTATTGTAGAAAGAAAAACCGTGAGTAAGCCAACCAAAGAAAAGATCAAACCCATTTTCCAACCAATGCCAGGGCGAGGCAATTCGGGGGGGTGAAAGGCACGAAGTCTTAAGATTACCACCCCGAATCCCATTAAAGCTACGGAAGTACGCATCCATGCTAAATATGTGCGTTCATTGGCTAAATGATCTCTGATGCGAGAGGGGTTTAATTTTTTGGCGATCGTAGAGGTTTCTTTGGTAGGCTTAGAAAATAACATCATATTATATTTATGTAATAGTTTTATGTTGAAAATTGGTAGAAAACATCTCGCAAAGGGACAAAGTTTTTTATCTATTTGAATTTGCTATTATTCTTCACTCAGAAAGTCGATTTTGTTCGAGATTAATTGCCCATAGGTAGCTGATAATCAGGGCTAAAAATGATAACCATAAGTTTTCTTGGACAATATAAATTCCTAAACCTATTAAAACACAAGGTACAAGAGTATTGCCATAACTGGTTAATAGATTGGAGATCGCTTTGACGTTAGTTAATTTATAGGCTGTCAAACACCAAACTGCTACTAATATCAGGAAAGTGATCACCGTAATCAGCACACTTGGAATAGTACTACTGGCAAATAAAGGTAAATAAACACTAATATTATCACTGCCATTGGCGATCGTTACTGCTGCTACTCCATAAACTTGGGGAGAAAGTAAACGGGTTAACCAGTTAGTATTATCATGGTTTATAGATAATTCTTCTGTTTCTTCCTCTTCAGATACCACTTTATAGAGATAAATTATCCCTAAAATCACGGGAATAACCCCCAAAAACCGTAGGAAATCACTGGGAACTAAAAAACTACCGAAAAATCCTGTTAAACTGGCTAAAACTAACAAGATAAATCCTAAATATTGGCCGATTACAATTTGCCAAGGGTGAAATAATACATTTACTTGGGCAAAAAATAATGTCAAAACCATAATGTCATCAAGATTAGTAGCGGTAAAAGTAGCGATTGCTCTAACAATAGCGATAATTAAATCCGTCATAAATTTTCCTCACAAATCTTTGTCTTTTTTTCACTTTAGGGTGAATACGTTATAAAAATCAAACGTTTTTTTTTGTTCAATCCATAAATAAAAATGATAGGTAATCTTAATTTTATATCTTGAGTACAGATAACCCACAAAGTATATTAAAGAAAATACAATCTCAAAAAAAATTAACATGAACTCAAATACATTTTAAAATAAAATGTGTCAAAATGGAAGTCACAAATTAAAAAAGGTGTAGTTCAAGAACAACTATGACATTACTAAATATATTTCCCCCATCTACGTTGAAACAACCTGAAACTAAGCAAACTATCTACATTAGGCGTTCTTTTTTACCTATCCGCCGAGATTGTTTTTGGCAAATTCAATCAGGGGTAGTACGCACTTATGGTTGGCTTGATGATGGGGCATTAGTAGTATTTGGCATATGGAGTAAAGGAGATATAATTTCGCCCCTATTGTCTAAATGTGATCTCTTTAAAATGGAATGTCTTACTGATGTTCAAATCACCTCTCTATCTTTACATCAACAGACAGAAATTAATCAAGGCTTAATCAATCAAACGATAAAATTGCAAGAATTAATTACCATAAAACACCATCGCCCTTATGAAGCCTTAATACAATTTTTGAAATGGTTAGGCAATAAATTTGGTGAACAGAGGAAAAACGGCATTTTGATTAATTTGCGGTTAACTCATCAAGAAATCGCTGAAACTATTGGC
>CAZWLZ010000152.1:0-8385 GCA_964634505.1 uncultured bacterium
ATCCCCCCTTACTAAGGGGGAACAAAAGGGGGTTTGATGGCATCGTAAATTTTCAAGGAGATAAGGATAGAGAAAAAATGATCCTTCAAGTAAAATCGGGCAAAGTATCTTCAAGAGACATCAGAGATTTACAAGGCACTATGACTCTAAAGGATGCACAATTAGGAGTGTTTATAACCCTAAAATCACCAACTAGAGACATGATTAAACAGGTAAAAGAAGCAGGAATTTACCAAAATAAATTTATGCGAGAAAGTATTGACAAAATAACCATAGTGTGCATAGAAGAAATAATTGAAAATAAAAAAAGATTAGATCTAAAAATGAGTTTTGATGCAGTTAAATCAGCAGAAAAACAACAAGAAACCAGAGTAAAACAAAATACCTTAGAAATATAATTGATCCCCATAACCCCGAATTTTCTATCTCTGTTAAGATAAATTTTAATGACTGAATACGATAGTGATGATTATTTAAAAATATGTTAGAAGTTACATTATCAAAAGAAAATCAAATTGTTATTCCCCAAGAAATTAGGGATATTTTACACTTAAAAGCAGGACAAAAATTTTCCCTAATCATCAAAGACGATTCAATTTCTCTAATTCCCCAAAAAACCTCAGTGGAATCTTTTAGAGGAATTTTAAAAGGATCAAATACTGATAATATTCGAGATCGTAATGAAAGAATATGAAAGTGCTTATTGATACATGTGGCTGGATTGAATGGTTAACAGACGGAGTTTTAGCAGACAAATTTGCCCCCTATCTAATTGATATTAACAATCTTATTGTGCCAACTTCGATACAGTATGAATTACATAAATGGATTTGCCGTGAACAAAATGAGGAATTAGCATTAAAAATTATTGCTTTAACTCAACAAGCTAAAGTTATCTCTTTAAATGAATCTTTAGCTATTCTTGCTTCAGAAGTATCTCAAAAATTAAAGTTAAGTTTTGCTGATGCAATAATTTACGCTACCGCACAGCAAGAAAAAGTTCAACTTATTACATCAGATGATCATTTTAAAGACTTACCAAATGTGCAGTATTTCTCTAAAAAATTGTAAAGTTGCCTTTTTAGGTTTTAGCTTAAAACCGATCGCCAATAAGTTAGATTGAGACATAAAACCATATAATTATTTCTTAACTAAAATTAAATTTTAATAAAAATAACAAATATCAATAAAAATTTATGCCCTTAATAAAAGACAAAGTTAACATCAGAGAATTAAACGTCAATTTTCCGGCGATCGCCGGTTTAGAGACTGAAATTAAAACTATTGTTAATCATAATGACCCAATTTTTTTAGCGATTACTGATATTAAATTAGACAAAATAAAATCTGCTTTTTGTTGCGCCCTTCATCAACATCAACCAACCATTCCAGCAGGAGAAAATGGTGCTTTAATTTCCAATTTACAACATATGTTTGAACATCAAGGGGAAGGAGATAATCATAATGCGGGGGTATTTGCTTGGTGTTATAGTCGTATGGGAAATTTCATTCCCGACTTAGTTTCACAAGGTTATAGTCCTCGTATTATGTTTGATTACTCTGGTAATTTACTTTGGGGTTTAACTCAAAAACACCCTGATATTATTGAAAATCTGCAAAAAATTACTTGTAACCCTGACTATTATCTTTATGTTGAATGGTTAGGCACAATGTGGAGTCATGCCGTTATCCCTTCTACTCCTATTCCCGACATTAAATTGCATATTCAAGCATGGCAACAGCATTTTGCTTCAATTTTTGGCACGAAAGCCTTAGCTAGAGTTAAAGGTTTTTCGCCCCCTGAAATGCACTTACCTAATCATCCTGATACTCTTTTTGAATATATCAAAGCTCTCAAAGAATGTGGTTATCGTTGGTTATTGGTACAAGAGCATACGGTTGAACGCCTTGACGGTAATGGCTTGTACCATGATGATAAATATGTACCCAATTTATTAGTTGCCACTAATTCTCATGGTGAAACTATTAGTATTACTACTTTGATTAAAACTCAAGGTTCGGATACTAAATTAGTAGCACAAATGCAACCTTTTTATGAGGCTAAAAGTCGAGGCAGACAAAATTTAGGTAATATTAATGTGCCTTGTTGTGTTACTCAAATTGCTGATGGTGAAAATGGCGGCGTGATGATGAATGAGTTTCCAGGCGGTTTTATGCCTGTTTGGGATTTAGTTAAAAATGGTGATGTGGCTGGAGTAAATGGTACAGAATATATTGAATTATTAGAGTCAATGGGCGTTACTATTGATGATTATCCTGTTTGTCAAGCTGTTGGGCAATATAAAATTTGGCAAAAAGTCGCTCGCCAACAAGCCACCCCTGAATTAGTAGAATTGGCGATCGCCGATTTAAAACAAAATGATCATCAATTTCACACTGATGGGGCATCTTGGACAAATGATTTAAGTTGGGTTAAAGGTTATGAAAATGTCCTCGAACCCATGAGTAAATTAAGTGTTAAGTTTCATCACAAATATGATCCATTAGTGGCAAAAGATGCCTCAGTTACGAACCAAGCAGATTATCAAGAAGCCTTATTATATAATCTCTTATTACAAACAAGTTGTTTTCGTTATTGGGGACAAGGAATTTGGACAGATTATGCCCGAGAATTATATCATAGAGGGGAAAATTTATTATCTTAATGTGGTACAGGCATCCTGCCTGTTGAGGATATTTTGATTAACCTAACTCTAAACTAGTGACACCAAAAATCCGTTCTAACTGTAACTTAGGAAAATCTTTTGTGTACATTCTAGCAGCTGGAAATACTGTATTCATGTTTCTTGAAGTGACTAAAGCGATGGCTTCTGAGTTAATATCTGGTACATCTATGAATACTGGTTCATTAGGTACTTTAGCTAATAGTCCATTAAATAATACTTCTGCTATTTGGCGATTATTAGCAAATAATGGACCTATTCTAAATCCTTGATAACTAGGACGAATCACTCCATAACCGACCAGTTGATTATCAGATATTACAGCTAATGCAAATCTACCTGGTGGTATTAGCCAATTTTGTAAAAACTTAGTTCTCTGGGTAGGAAATACTAAACGATCATATTTTTCTAATTCAGCCAAAGATACTTCTGATAAATCTATTAGCCCCGAATAATTGGGATACTCGCCACCACCCATTGTTTCATAACGGATATGACGATAGGCTACATGAAAACCTGATTTTTGATAATTTTCTTGTTGTACAATTAAACCATCTAAGCCAATTTGGCGATCGCCCATATAAGCCATTGCTTCCTGCCATATAGCATAACCATAACCTCGACCTCGATATTCTGGTTTTACTAAATAGAAACCGATAAAACCATAGGATTGATCATAAGCTACCGCAGAAACAGCACCGATAACCTCTTGATTTAAGACACCTACAAAGAATCCTTGTGGATCAGTATGATAAAAACTATCTGCATCATCCCTACCCGGATTCCAACCTTCGTCCTGAGCCCAAGAAATAACGATATTTAATTCCTCAAGGGTCATCCGACGCACCACAAATTGATTAGTCATAAGTTATTATTTGGTTGTTTACGTTTGCTAGAAACTAAAAACTGCTGTAATAAGACATTTCAATGATTGAAACAAGGGGTTTAAACCCCTTGTTAACTTAGAATTTGGCAGAGTGGTGATATATTATTTTGATGATTGAAGTTGCTTTCTTAAACCAAAAGGAATAATAGTAGCGGCGATCAAAGTTTGTTCATCAATAAAGTCTGGACGATAAGGTAAATTAATTAACTTTTCGGTCATATATTCAACAGGAGAATTGATAGGGCGATTGATGCCAACCAACCAACTCCAATCTTGCTCTGTCATTTCAAAATAAACAGTTTGCTCGAAAATATGATTAAAACGAATAATACTTTCCTTTAAAGATTGATTACGCCAATAACTTGGACATCCAGCTTGAGTTATAAAAGCACCTGTGGGAGTCAATAATTGCTTAATTTCCTGTAAAAAATCCGCCTCATACAAACGATTTTGTTGAGATTCTGGTTCTTCCAAATTCTCATCAGGCAAATCCATTACAATTACATCAAACTTAGTCCCCGCTTCAAGATATTCTTTAACTACCTTAAATCCGTCTTCATAACGTATTTCTACAGGAGCTTTATTTTCTATATATTTTTGTAATTCACTTGTGCTATACCCGTAAGGTAATAACTCGGCACATTTTTCGACACATTGACGATCAATGTCCACATGAACTACTTTTGTTGCACCACAATCTAAAGACATTTGGCTCACAACCCCTTCACTTGAACCGATAATTAAAACTGAACCCAATTTTTCGGTTAATAAAACAGCTGGAATCAATTGTCCTTCATGGTAAATTTTTTGAGTCAATTCGGTACTTTGCCTTTCTCCATTACAAAATAGCCCAATCCCTTGATTGGTCGTAACAATTTTCATATTTTGAAAGGGAGTATTGGCGTTATAAATAGTCTCTTTTACTTGCCAATTACGAGTCAACCCTGATTGAAGAGTTTCTACTAATACACTATCGTTATTGAGTTGCCACTCAGGAAGCGATATTTTTGAGTTTATGGTTTGTGTCATTATTTATTGTCTGAACATGGTTAACTATTTTGCAAGGACTGGTTCGGGGATTTCCATTTCTTGTCCAACGTCTCTTAAGACTCCGGGAAATCCTCTTTCTATTTCTACAATTTTTGATTGTTTAGCTTGAAGCAATTCTTGTAAAATTTCCATTGCTTTATGGGGTTTTCCTTTGCCACAAAAAAATAAATCGGCTGCAAAATATCCATATTCAGGCCAAGTGTGAATGGCTATGTGTGATTCTGCTAATGTCGCCGTAGCGGTTATTCCATGAGGACTGAACTCAAACAAACACATATCGATTAATGTTGCTTCTCCAATGGCGATCGCCTTATGTAAGGCTTCACGGATACATTCTGGATCGTCAAGAATTATCGAAGGAGCTTCCCAAGCATCTATAACTAAGTGAGTACCTAATTTTGGCATTTCTCATACTACCTCTTTTTCAAGTGAATAATTTTTAGTTTTTCTGATTAAACATTTTGGCGTAAAAAACAATTTTTAGCAGTTAAAAAAAAGTAAAATTTAACTTAAAATTACATTTAAAAAAAATCTTTTCTTTAACTAAATACCTATCATAAACATCTATTTACTTACCTAAAACAGCTTTTATAAATAAACGTTAATTCATATTGTTTGAATTTTTTGTTAATTATTAAAAATATTTAATTTTCTAACTAAGTAAACCATCATATCATGGATTTTATTTTTTTTGATCAATTTTTTAATTTTTTTCTTAATTTCTATAATTTTTAGCGTAATTATTTAATTCAAACTAAGTCCCTATAACCTTTTTAAGTTTCTAATTTATTTTTAAAATTACTTTACTTTAAACCGAGTTTTTCTTTTTATACTATTTTAATGGCGATCGCCATTAAAATAGTATCCAACAATTTAAAATAGACAAAAATTAGATTAGAATATAAATATTTACATAACTTAACATACAGCAATATTTATTAATATGAGTTTAAATGCAATTCATTATGTAGAAGCCATAACAGGAGAATATTGGCAGTGGCAGGGGCATTCAGTTTATTATGTCAAGGCGGGAGAAAAACAAAGTAATAAGCCTCCTTTACTTCTAGTTCATGGTTTTGGGGCTTCCACGGATCATTGGCGTAAAAATATTGCCCAACTTCAAGAACAATTTGAGGTTTATGCCATTGATTTATTAGGTTTTGGGCGATCGGCGAAACCAGCGTTAGAATATAGTGGGGATTTATGGCGAGATCAACTAAATGATTTTATTACAGAAGTAATCAAACAACCTGCCGTATTAGCAGGAAATTCTTTAGGGGGTTATGCTTGTTTATGTGTGGCATCTCAATGTCCTTCTTCAGCGAGGGGTTTAATTTTAATAAATAGTGCTGGCCCTTTTAGTGATGTCACGGTTAAAAAGCCTAGTTTTACGCAAAAAATAAGTAGTTGGTTATTTCAACAACCGTGGGTAAGTTATTTATTATTTCAACGTTTAAGAAGTCCTAAAACCATTCGTAAAACCTTAGAGAAAGTTTATTTAGATAAAAGTGCAGTAACAGATAAATTAGTAGAAGATATTTATCGTCCTTCTTGTGATGAAGGTGCATTGCAAGTATTTGCTTCGGTATTTAAAAATCCGCAAGGAGAAAAAGTGGATCATTTATTAGCAAAACTAGAATGTCCATTGTTAAATATTTGGGGTGAATTTGATCCTTGGATGAAAGCAAATTCCAGAGGTGAAAAATTTAAACAGTATTATCCTAATTTAACCGAATTTTATCTTAAAGCTGGTCATTGTCCTCATGATGAATTACCAGAAGAAGTTAATCAATTAATTACTAATTGGATTATTTAATCATTAGGTAATGGGTAATGGGTAATGGGGTATTAGGGTATTAGGGTATTCTCTACTTTTAGGACAAAAACAAGGGGTTTAAACCCCTTGTCTTAGAGAATCGTAATTGCTTTGTTGTAGTCTTAAAATAGTTAAAATAATTAACGAGCGATTAAAGTAAGTGTTTCAGGATCAACATCATAGTAACCAGCACTTACAACACCATTTGGTGTAGCACAAATTAAACTATCTTGAGGGCCATATATATATACTTGAGAGTTATCTTCTACGCATTGAATTTGAGTTAATCCATAACTATCAAATAAGGAATAACCAGGAGTATCTTTTTCAATAATGATGTAAGTAGGCTCATTATTAGCATTGATGATGGCACTGGTAACACCTGCTGTGACAGCACCAACGGCGAAACCACCCCAAAATCCGCCTCCCCAATAGCCATAATTAGGATACCATGCACTACCACCATTCCAACCCCATGCACTGCCTCCCCAAGTGTTTACTCTGGGGTTAACAATCACATTTCGATCGCCAATATTAATAGTATTACGATTGATTCTATTGCTATATCTACGATCATTATCTAAATTAATATCCCGATTATTATCAATCCGATTTTTAGTCCGATCACGATTAATATTGTCTCTATTAGCATTATTCAACCTATCACGATCACGATTAAGATTATCTCGATTAGCGTTATTTACCCGATCACGATTGATATTATCTCGATTAGCATTATTTACCCGATCACGATTGATATTATCTCGATTAGCGTTATTTACTCGATCACGATTAATATTGTCCCTATTAGCGTTATTAGTACGATTAACTCGGCCACTACCACTTGCACCTACCGAAGAACGATTTAATTGGCGATCGCCACCAGTTTTACGATTAGCATTACTACCAGAACGATTACCAGAGGAAGAGCGATTAACCCTACCACTACCTCCTGCTCCTGTAGATTTACGAGTACTACCGCTACTACGATTACCGCCACTACGATTACCACTACTACGACTACCGCTACGACTGCCCCCGCCGCCACGGGCGAGTAAAAGACTTGCAGAATCTTGATCAATAGTATTTATTTCAGCCAAAGCCTTATTTAGGGGAGTGATAAAAGGTAAGATTAGAGAAAAAATAAGAGAAAAAGAGATTACTTTTTTCATTTGGAAGCCCCTTCTGGTTTAGTGTTATTATCAATGCGTCCTAAGCCAGTAATATAAGTACCTTTAGTCGTAGCAGCTTCTAATAAAATCGTACCAGGACTCATGGTAACAGCAGAACCTTTAATAGATTGTGGTTCTTTGGTAGGATTAATAAAAAGGAAAATTTGTTTTACATCAATTTCCTCAATAATACCATCGGTATCAACTCCCATACGAGCTTTATTGCAAACTAAAAGTTTATCTTCATTAACACAATCTTTTTTTGTGATCATCAAAATATTCTCCGTATCTTCACTCTTAAAGTAAATAATATCGGGAGTATTAGAAATTTGTACATTAGAAAAAACTTCTAAATCGCCGTTAGGTTGTTCAATAGAAATTTCACCTTTAGCCATAGCAGGGGCGATCGCCAAAGAGCTTAAAAAGAAAGCAGATAAACAAGATTTAACAAATTGTTTCATAGTATTTTATTAAATTAAAAATAGGTTAGATGCACAAGAATAATTATAAATTAATTAAAAATAACGAAGAAATTAATTAATAAAAATACAACATTATTCATTAAAAATTGTTGTAAATTATAGCATTCGCGAAGATGGTTACGTTAACAAGGGTTTAAACCCCTTGTTTAAAAGATTGAAATTTTTAAATAACCTCTTTATTGACATATACTATTTTGCTAAAAAACGATCGCCCCTTACCTCTCGATAAAAAACGATCGCCTTATAGAACCCATTTGGTATCTTTTGTAAATATTATCTGGCATTAAAACCTTGA
>CAZWLZ010000153.1:0-8352 GCA_964634505.1 uncultured bacterium
CTGTTCCACAAAAGGATTGACATTCGACCTTTTTAAGGGGTTGGAGGAATAAAATCATCGATCGCCAAAGGTATCTCGAACTAGATTTTAGGTTTGTTGGCGATCGCCAAAGAAAGATACTAATTATCATCAGTTTATTTTGCCTAACATCAGTTAATTATTTGATCAATTATTGATTCTAATTCAATTTGATCTAAAGTAGTTAAAATAAAGACTTCTTGAACACTTTTTCCTTGACGGGCGATTAATTTATAACCGCCTCTAATTGGTACAGAAACTTTTAATTTCATTTTAGGGCAATGACTGCGAGATCGACTTAAAACGGCTGGCGTTATCGTGCCTATACCTTCATAAACGAGCAATTTTTCTAAAATTGCAATTAATCCGTCTAAATGAGTAGAATGATTCCAGACAATTCTACCTTCTGGGGAATTCTTCATGCGCTCTCCAGAGGTGCCATAGTTAAACCTTCTCTTTTTAATTGTTGATGATATAATTCTGCTTGTTCTTGAGGACCTATCCAAACGATCGCCTGTCCATTATAATGAACTTGGTTAGTTAAATCCCAGGCTGTCTGTTCGGTCATTTTAGGGATATATTTCATTAAACACTCAAAAACGTGATTAAAAGTATTAAAATCATCATTCAAAACAATTACCTTAAAATTGGGGTATGTTTTCCTAGTAACTTGACTAGATTTCGTGGGTGCAATAGTAGTGCTTAAAACTATTTGAGTCATAGATTAATTTGTCAATTCTTGATATTGATAATCCTAATTTTATAATTATGATCGATATATTATCAATTTTCTAGGATCGATTGTTCATTTTTAAATAAATTACTTAGAGAAATCCATTTTTCTAAACTCAAATTTTCTGCCCTTGCTTGAGGATTTATCTCTATTTGTGTTAATAAGTCGGTCAATTTTTCCTCTGGTATTAATGATTTTAAATTATTTTTGAGCATTTTTCTTCTACTAGCAAATCCCAATTTTATTAAAGTTTCTAATTGGTTAGGATTATCTGCTTTGTGAGGGTTTTCTCTAGGGCATAATCTAATTACTACTGAATCTACTTTAGGGGCAGGATAAAAGGCTTTTGATGGTACTTGACATATTATTTCACAATCTGCTAAGTATTGCACTTTTAAGGATAATGCCCCAAATTCTTTGGTATTTTCTTTAGCTATTAGGCGATCGCCAACTTCTTTTTGAATCAATAAAACAATAGAATCTAAGGGTTTTAAATTAGGTTTACTGATTGTGCCTAAAAGTCTTTTAATAATCTCACCCGTGATATGATAGGGTATATTTGCTACTACTTTATTGTAATTTTCAAAACTAGGAAATTGACTTAAAATTTCAGGTAAATTTAATTCTAAAAAATCTCCTTCTAATAATAAAAAATTATTTTTTTCGCCAAATTTTTTGACTAAAATTTTACATAATTGGCGATCAATTTCTATGGCTAATAATTTGTTAACATGAGGTAACAAAACTTCCGTTAATATTCCCGTACCAGCCCCTATTTCTAAGAGGCGATCGCCATCTTTTAACTGTCCAGCCGACACAATTTCTTGAAGCACTTTTTGACTTTTCAACCAATGTTGTGCAAAATATTTTTTTGGTTTAACTTTCATAAGAAATTATGACTTGTAATGATAATTAGAGTTTATATCTTATCAGTTATGACCAAATAAAAAATTAATCTTGCTGAAAAAAACGATTAAACCTAAACTAAAACATAAATAAGCACAATTAAAAATTATTAACTTTAACTTGTCAAAGTTTAATCACAATGGTTACAAAATTACCGCAGCAAAAGCCTCATTTTCAACAAAAATATAACAAACTAGCTTATCTAAAGGCTTTACGCCCCAAACAATGGACAAAAAATCTTTTAGTATTCGCAGCCCCTTTATTTGCCTTTCGTCTTGATTTAGCTACCCTATTTGGGGCATTTATTGCTTTCATTTTATTTTGTTGTACCTCTAGTAGTTTTTACTTACTCAATGACATTAAAGACGTAGAAGGCGATCGCCGTCATCCCGTCAAGTGTAAACGTCCCATCGCCTCCGGACTGGTAAAAGTAAAAATAGCCTTGACTATGGCGATTTTGTTGTTAACTGGTGCTATAATTACAGGGTGGTTAATAAACCCCAAATTAGGAATCACTTTAGTTTGTTATGCCATTGTGCAAATTTTGTATAATTGGCGACTGAAAAAATTACCAATTTTAGATATAATCTGCATCTCAATAGGTTTTGTGTTAAGGGCTTTTGCTGGTGCAGCTGCTACAAACTTAACGGTTTCTCCTTGGTTTTTATTATGTACAGCACTTCTAGCCTTATTTTTGGCGATCGAAAAACGTAAAGCAGAATTACGATTAACTCAGTTAAAAGGCACAGAAACTAGATCAGTTTTAAAATCTTATTCCATTCCTCTTTTAACCCGTATGGAAAGCACAGTGACTACTGGTGCATTTATGAGTTATGCCATTTGGAGTGCAGGGCCTGTAGTAAAAGGTGCTACAACTCCTTGGATGATGTTAACATTACCATTTGTATTATATGGCATTTTTCGTTATCAATTATTAAGTGATCCTAAAGAAATAGAAAGGGATAATTTTGAAGAAGCCAATTTACATAAAAGCAGTATTACAGAGCGTCCAGACGAAGTATTATTAACAGATAAAGGAATTTTAATTACGGTAATTGGTTGGATTATCACCAGTTTTTTAATTCTAATCTTACAAAAAAAAGGACTTATTTAACAATAATAGAACTGAGGCATCGCCTCCAAATTGAGGGTAGGTAATGCTGATGTTAACTCAATATGTATGGCGATCGCCAAGAATCTTAGGATATTAACAAGCGATCTTAATCTAAAATTTCCTTAATAGTTTTCCTAACTGAATCAAACCACTTTTGAAGTTTTGTCTGTAAATTGTTGTCAACTGCTGAACTATTTATTTCAAATTGCTCTTTTGTTAGTAATGTTGGCTCTAAATTTAACTGATTTAAAACATCTTCGGCTTGTTTTTTACTTTGTTCATGTTCTATAACAAAATTTTCTAAAGCATCTTCTGCCTGTTGCCTTTTAATTAATTGTTGTTGTAAATTAAATCTTTCTAAAGTTTTTTTTGTTTCCTCTCTAATCCATCCACGTTCACGATCTTTTAAATAATTTAAAATAGATTTAGTAATTTCCCCTGCATTCTCCCCCGTAAATAAAAGTTCTCAAAAATTCTTTAATTCTTGATCTTCAATATTTTCAAATTTTTCCTGCCAAATAAGTTTACCTTCATCTAATATGAACAAATCCTCAAAAATATAGCACTACCAACTAACGTTAGGACATTTTAAAATCAGTTTTAAAAAGACATGGCAGACAATATTTCTATGTTATGTCTTAACAATAACCCGTCGTGCTATAAATTTTCTGATTAATTTATAACATAATGGTTTTAGTATTGATTAAAAGTAATCTATTGGTTACAATTAACAAAAATTTATAGTTAATTGATTTAGGGTTAACCATTGAACTCATATTCTGATCTTTCTTCTTATTTTGATGTAATTATTGTAGGTTCGGGTGCGGCTGGATTATACTCTACCCTTTGTTTGCCCAAATCTTTTAAGGTAGCATTAATTACCAAAGATGAATTAAAAAAAGGTGCTAGTAATTGGGCGCAAGGAGGCATCGCCGCCGCTATTAATTCTGATGATTCTCCTCAACTTCATTATCAAGATACCCTTAAAGCTGGAGCTGGTTTGTGCGATCGCCAAGCAGTCAATTTTTTAGTGAAAAATGCGAGTATTTGTATTGAATCTTTAATCGAAATGGGTGTAACTTTTGATCGCCATAATGATCAATTAGCTATGACTTTAGAAGCCGCCCATTCACGTCCTAGAGTGCTTCACGCTGCTGATACTACGGGAAAGGCGATCGTGTCCATTTTAAGAGCCAAAGTACTAGAAAGCCCTCAAATTCAAGTATATGAACAAGCATCGGCTTTAAGTTTATGGATTGATGAAAAAACTGGAGTTTGTCAAGGTGTTTGTGTACTTTATGACCAAAAAATTAGTTGGATTTGTTCCAAAGCCGTAATTTTAGCCACAGGTGGCGGAGGACAAGTTTTTGCCCAAACTACTAACCCCAAAGTTAGTACAGGTGACGGGGTTGCTTTAGCTTGGCGTGGTGGGGCTATTTTACGAGATTTAGAATTTATGCAGTTTCATCCTACTGCTTTAAATAAAGCTGATGCACCCCATTTTTTAATTAGTGAAGCGGTGAGAGGAGAAGGTGCTCATTTAATTGATAATTTAGGTCGTCGTTTTGCTTTTGATTATCACCCCAAAGGAGAGTTAGCACCCCGAGACGTGGTAAGTCGTGCTATTTTTAGTCATTTACAAAAAACTACTGATGATGTGGCTCATAGTAATGTATTTTTAGATTTACGCCCCATTCCCATTGATCGAATCAATTATCGTTTTCCTAATATTATTCAAAAATGTCAAGAATGGGGAATTGATATTTTTAATGAGCCGATTCCTGTATCTCCAGCAGCTCATTATTGGATGGGGGGAGTAGCGGTCAATATCGATAATTCTACTTCGATCGCCAATTTATACGCTATTGGAGAGACTGCTAATACGGGAGTACATGGTGCTAATCGTTTGGCTAGTAATTCTCTTTTAGAGTGCATCGTTTTTGCTCAACAATTACATAATTTAGAGTTACCTTCAGGGGATTTTTATCCCACCACTACAACTTATCAATTAATAGAAGAAGATTGGAATGAAGATATTAAATTTTTTGAAACCGTTAGAAATGAATTACCTATTATTATTTGGGAAGCAGTAGGAATTTGTCGCAATCAAATTGATATGGACTTGGCGATCGCCAAAATAAACTCTTGGCGTTTAGAATTGAAAAAATTAAATTTAAGTAAATATATATTAAATATCAATCCAACTCAACAATATCAATTAAAGTCAAAAATAGCAGAAGATCAATTAAAACTAGCCACAGAAACATTGAATTTATTAGATATAGGATATTTAATAATCAAAAGTGCCTCTTTCCGCCAAGAAAGTAGAGGAGGCCATTATCGCCTTGATTATCCAGACACTTCAAGTAATTGGGAAGTTCATACTTTAATCCAAAATGATCAAATTTGGAAATCATCTATTATTGAATAAAGAAAGAAATTAAACTGAATTTGCTCAAATTAACGATATATATCAATAGGTTAACAAAGGGTTTAAACCCCTTGCCTAAATGAATAATTGAAATAAAAAAAGTCTTAACTAATTAAAAACAAGTCCATTCCTTAAAAGTTTAAAGTATATCAGTATCAAGAATTTCTAACTTATTATTAGAATCTAAAAATATTTTTTGAGCTTGATATAAATTTTCTAAGGCTTCCTTATTTTCTTCAGTACAAAATTGGGGTAAAATCTCCTTAATAAAAGCATCCGCAGCCTTTGTACGATAGCGAGTGGGATTAATAATTACAGCTAAAGTGCGATTTACTTCTACATCTTTAATATGAGCTCGGTGAATAATACCCATTTTTAGCTCTTTTTCGATAGCCGTAGTAGAGACAAAAGCCACTCCCAAACCTGATTGTACAGCATTTTTAATCGCTTCGATAGAATTTAATTCCATTAAAACATTCAAATCATTAGTTTTTATACCACAACGAGTTAAAACCTGATCAATAACTTTACGAATAGTTGATTGAGAATCAAGAGTAATAAAATCTAACTCATATAAATCCTCTTTAACAATAATTTCTTGATTAGCCAAAGGGTGATTAGGAGGCAAAATTAATGCTAATTCATCCTCCGCATAAGGCAAAATTGTCAAAATTTCTTGTAAATCTGTAGGCACTTCACCGCCGATAATAGCTAAATCAACTTGCCCATTAGCTACCCCCCAAGATGTTCGACGGGTAGAATGTACTTGTAATTGTACCGAAACATAAGGATATTTTTGATGAAACATTCCAATCATTTGAGGTAGCAAATAGGTGCCAGTAGTTTGAGACGCACCTACAATTAAAGTGCCTCCTTGTAAATTTTGTAAATCATCAATAGCCCGACAAGTTTCTTGACAAAGACTTAAAATTTTTTCCCCATAAGCCAAAAGCAAAGTTCCCGCTTCTGTTAATTGGGCTTTTCTGCCACCACGATCAAATAATGGAACATTTATCTGTTTTTCTAAATTTTGAATTTGTAAACTAATGGCAGGTTGAGAGACAAAAAGACTATCTGCTGCTCGTTTAAAACTGCCTTCTACTGAAATCGCTTTTAAAATGCGTATTTGATCAAGAGAAAAAGGTATATCTGACATAATTTAGTTATCAATAAATTATTAATTAATATTTGAGATTTAATAACAAGATGTAAATAAGAAAAATTATTTTTATAAATAAAGAGGAATTATGATTAAGTTGAGATTAACATAAGAAGGGGATCAATTTTTGTCAAAATCATTGATAATATTAAAATAGTTCATAATTCATTTACTTTATTTCAATTGTGATCAATTTTATAACTCTCTTTGACTGGTTTACCCCTAGTCATGCAATTATCTTAAGTTTTTTGTTGTTATTTGCGATCGCCCATAGTGGTTTAGCCGCTCTTCGTCCTTGGGGAGAGAGTAAAGTCGGTGCAAGGTTTTATCGCATTATTTTTGCCTTGGTAAGTATTCCATCAGCCACAATTTTAGTTATTTATTTCTTTAATCATCGTTATGATGGTTTAATTTTGTGGCATTTACAGGAAATATCAGGTATAAAAGTCTTTATTTGGCTATTATCTTTTATTTCTTTTTTATTTCTTTATCCTGCTACTTTTAATTTGCTAGAAATAGCCGCTATTCAAAAACCAGAAGTTCATTTATTTGAAACTGGTATTATTCGCATTACTCGTCATCCTCAAATGGTAGGACAAATTATTTGGTGTATTGCCCATAGTTTATGGATTGGGACAACTTTTATGTTAGTCACTTCCCTTGGTTTAATTGCCCATCATTTGTTTGCTGTATGGCATGGCGATCGCCGTTTAGAAAAGCGTTATGGGGAGGCATTTTTAAAGGTAAAAGCTAGAACTTCTGTAATACCATTTTTAGCCATATTAGATGGCAAACAATCTTTACAATGGGAAGAGTTTTTACGACCATCCTATTTAGGAGTAATCGGTTTTATCGGTTTATTTTGGTGGGGTCATCCTTGGTTAAAAGAAGTTACGGCAAAAGCCTTTTTTTAACTATATCCAACTCAAAAAAATTCTTTTTATAAAATTTATAGCAATTTTGAGAGTTATTTTATTTTTGAGATTTTTTTAATTGTTATTTCCGTAACAAAACAAGATCAAAAAGTCTTGATTACTTCAATTTTGGCTATCAAAAAAATGCCCTCAAAATTGACATCTAAATATAACAACATCACAAATTAAAGCAAAAATGTTTACTATTAATCACAAAACCTTTAAAGAAAATGTCCTAGAATCATCTCAACCAGTTTTAGTAAATTTTTGGGCTCCTTGGTGTGGATTATGTTTAATGCTTAATCCTATGTTGAGTCAATTGGAAACACAATGGCAAAACCAAATCAACATATTTGATATTAATGCCGATGAAAATTTGAAAATATCCAATACTTATCGTCTTCGTAGTTTACCTACTTTGATTTTATTTAATAAGGGATCAATAATTCAAAGATTTGAACATTTTAATAATCGAGAAGATTTATATCAAACTTTAAATAATATGATGATTATTTTTAGTCAAAAATCAGCTTAATTTAACCTGTAATTCCTGTAGGGGTATTGCATCTAATATTCTTACAGGTTTGGCGATCGCCATCAATCAACAGTAAAATTACCAACTTTTAGGCTCAAACTGAGTGCCATTAAGAATAGTCATAGTTTCTCCTGATTGAGCTAATATAAATAAACCTTGACGATAAGCATATTTATCTGCACCCTTGTTTATCTCAATTCCAGCCACTGCCCCATATAATTGTTTGTCTTTATATTCAGGAAAAAACTGCTTAAATTGACCTAAATCTTGGATAAACTCGTTAATATCTTCTACTGCTAGAGTGCTTTTTACTTCCACTGCTAAAACATGATTCTCATTCAACACCAAAATATCGATCTCTAAAGTATCACCATTGAGACGTTTTTCTACTCTTTTGCTAACTTGATGAATGGGAATACCTCTATTTAAAAATAAAGTTTTACAAGCAGGGGCTACCATATTTTCGACAAAACTCCCCCATTTTCCGGTAAGGGCGCTCACTTGTTGAGTAACTCGTTTTACTTCTTGACTAACTTTGTTAA
>CAZWLZ010000154.1:0-3845 GCA_964634505.1 uncultured bacterium
TTTCCCCCTATCACCCTATCACCCTATCACCCTATAATTGCTTTTTCTGTAGAATGAAACAGCCTTATCCCGTAAAAAGGGGGAGCAGGAATGGGAGATTTTAGTTGTGACTATTCAAATTAAGGCACTTGCCAAATTTTTTTATGATATTGATCTAATTGGGCATAAGGATCATCATTATGATCATGATTATGGTGATCATGGTGGTGATGATCGTGATCATGATCGTGATTATGAGACTGACTTAGAGCAACTCGTCTAAATTTACACATTTCACAATTCATTTGAGTTTGGCCTAATTGACTTTCAATTTCTCTTTCTCTGACAATTGATAGCAATTCTTCAGCGAAACCGATTTCAGATAAATTAACTATATCGATAGAAGGATATAATTCTTTTTGTAAAGCAGAAATTTGAAAAATCTTTTTCACTAACGCACCAGTAAAAAGAAAATGGGGTAAAACGATAATACGTTTCGGATTATATAATCTAGCCCTTTCAAAACCTTCTTCTAAACGAGGATGAGTAATTCCAATAAAACAAGTTTCTACCGTTTTATAATTGCTTCCTTCCCATAATAGTCGAGCAAATTTATAAACGTCACTATTAGCATCTGGATCGCTTGAGCCCCTACCCACAACTAGTAATACTGTATCTTCTGGTTTAATATCAGAGTCAATATTTTTGAGGCGATCGCCCCATAAATCCAAAATTAAAGGAGTATTGCCAAAATGTCTTCCATAATGAAAGTTTAAAAAAGGATAATTTTTTTTAGCTTGATCTAAGGCATTAGTAACATCAAATTTAGTATGACGAGCGGCAAAAATTAAAATAGGAAGAACTGTAATATCAGTAAAACCTTCGGCAACACAACGCTTAACACCTTCATCAATTAAAGGTTCAGTCAATTCTAAAAAACAAGGAATCACAGGACGAGAATTATCCAACTCTTGATAAGTTTTCACAAATTCTAAAAACGCATTCTTTCCGTCTAAATCTCTCGTTCCATGCCCAATCATCAATAAAGGACGTTTTAAAGGTAACGGGGGTAAACTCAAAGCTACAGGCGAAAAAGTGTCAATGGAAGCAATATTCATCTATACCTCGCAGATAAATTTAATAAAAAGTAAAAATTAATCAAAAGGTGGGCATCCTGACTTAGATTAGAAATGAATTTTCATCTATCTCATCACAGTTGCGGGACAGTATCGGACTTACACCGAATTTTCCCCATTACTTTTAATAGCTGTTTCCTATCAAAACCTTTTATATAATAGTTTAACTATCTTGACTTGATTTTGCACATTATACAATCCTATCAGGGGGCATTATGATAGCAAAAGTTAGGATAGTTAAGACATTTTAATGCTTTATACAAGGGGTTTACACTCTTTTTTATAAGGTTAATTTATATTCAAAAAAGCCTCTAAAGTTTTCGCTTTTATGTCTTCTTTCACTATGGAAAAAGTGCTTAAAATATGTCTAAATTAGATCTCTTGCAAAAATAACCTAATAATTAATAAAACACAGGAAATAATCATCAGAATTGACGAAAACTTTATTCTGATTAATTATATTTTTGACTTTCGCAAGAGGTCTAATTAGAAAATGAGATGTATATAGTTAGTTTGATTAAAAAAATAGTAACTGTGAGTGTAGAAACAGTGAAATTAATTAAAGAATTAGAGGCGATCGCCATAAATCCTTCACAAAATGAAATATAAATAAATCTTATCTTATTCTTCCTTTTTAAAGGTTAGTGGATCAGATTTCTTTACATTTAAACAACTTGATCTAAAAATTTGGTACAAACATCATGTCTGTTATAAATCTATTAAATAACTAGAAAAATTCTGCCTGTTATGAATAACCAGAAGACAGGCAGAAATCTAGCCCACCAATGCGATTAAAATTTCTCACCAATACCAAAATGAAGACGATTATCACCTTGATCATTAATCGCATAATCAATACGAATAGGACCAACAGGAGATTGTACCCGAATACCTAAACCATAACCATAACCACTACCACTTAAATCTCGGACGATCGCCGGTTTACCAATTACAGCCCCTTCAGAACCTAAATTAGTCCCATAATCGATAAAAAGAGCTCCTCCGACAAAAGATACAATCGGAAAGCGATACTCCGCAGTAGCTTGAAAATAAGAACGTCCATTACCAAGATCGCCTTCCCCATAACCTCTGACAGAAGTACTACCACCAATAACAAAAGCCTCATAAGGGGGTAAATCACCTAAAACAGTGCCTGCTTGAAAATTAAAAGCAAAAGTCTCAGGTCCTTCCGAAAAATCAAAATTGATAAAATCAACGGGAATATAATAACTATAACTACCTCTGACACGATTATATAAAATGCTACCAGAGCCTAGGGGAATAGTTTGATCAGTTCCTAAAACTAACAAAGAACCAGAAGTAGGACGCAACGCATTATCACGAGTATCTTGAGTAGCGGAAAAACGAAGAATAAATAAGTCATCAATACCATCATCACTAAAAGCTAATTTTTGACTTCCAAATTCTTCCCCTGATCGAGGGGCAATATTTCCTTCTGCATCTTCAATCTCTACGTGTTGATATTGAAAACCAGCGGTTAAAAACCAAGTCGCTCTGTCAAAAGGAGTTGGGGCAACGGGACGAGAAAAACTAATACCGCCTCCTGTTCTTATTACTCTAGGATTATCATTATTTTCTGCGGTGGTAATAGAAGTGGTATCATTACCATCATAAACAAGAGAAATCGATCGCCTCCTAAAAACATTGACTGTATAAGAAGTACGATAAGGGTCGCCCCCAATCCAAGGATCAGTAAAACTAGCATCAAATAATAACTCTCTTTGTCCTAACTGAATTTCTGTACTAATTGTTTGATTGTTACCCCCTAGATTTTTTTGTTGATAACTAACTGTACCAAAAAGTCCACTACTAGAACTAATACCAGCCCCTGCTGCTAATGAACCAGTATTAGTTTCTACTATGTCCACATTCATAATTACTTCTGAAGGATTTTCTCCCGGACTAAAAGAAAGTTTAGCATCTTCAAAAATGCCTAATCCAAATATACGTTGAAGGTCTTGTTGAGCAGTTTTACGGTTAAAAACATCTCCTGGGGATAATTCCATTTCTCGAGTAACTATAAATTCACGAGTTTTACCTTTAACTTCTTCATCTTCCCCATTGAAAAATCTAACCTGTATATTTTGTAATACCCCTTCAGCAATTACTAAAGTTACTATTCCATCTGGAGATATTTGAGGTGCTCCCACAATTTGAGCTAAATCATAGCCGTTATCAGTGTACCATTTATTAATTTCGGTGATACCCTCTTGTAAATCTCTTAAGTTTAAAATTGTGCCATAATTTTCAGAAAAAGTTTTTTCTATTATTTCTGGAGGCAAAACGGATTGAGATTTTCCTTCTGGTTTAGTTTCAATTACCACTTTATTTAAAATTGGATTGGACACTGCTACAAAAGTAATTTTTGTTCCTAAAGGGGTATTTTCTGGGGTTACGGTAATATTTTGAAAAAATCCTGTAGCATAAATTGCATTTATATCATCTTGTAAGTTAGCTCGAGTTATAGCCCTACCAGGCTTGGTTTTGATCACATTATAGATTAAATCTTTTAATTCTCCTTCTACCCCACTAACTACTACTTCTACTACTAATACTTGTGGTTCGGCGGTCGTTTTGGGGTCAACATTTTGATCAGATTTTGGAACTGTTTCAGTAGGAGGAGTTATCTCTGTCGTTGGTGGTTTAATGTCCGTAGTAGGAGGAGTTATCTCTGTCGTTGGTGGTTTAATGTCCGTAGTAGGAGGAGTT
>CAZWLZ010000154.1:3945-8349 GCA_964634505.1 uncultured bacterium
ATCTCCGTTGTTGGCGGTTTAATGTCCGTAGTAGGAGGAGTTATTGTCGTTGGTGGATTTTCTAAAGAATCTTGTATCTGCTCAATATTAGTCGTTTCTGGTAAATTTTGAGTAACTTCTAAAGATAACGGGGGATTTAAACTTAAATCTAAGGTTGTTGAGTGCTGTTGTGTTGATATTTCAGAATCATCGGAAACTATTTCAGCTCTTAATTTTGGACTGAAACTGTTTAAAATTATGGTTGTAAGAATAAAGATTACGGAATAAGAATAAGAGTTAAATTTAATTAATTTTTTGTTAATCACTGCCACACACCAAATAAATATTTTTATAATTTTAGAGTATTAATTTTTAAATTGCTGAATTTGATTTAAAATTCTTTGTTGAACTTGTTGATATGCTTCTTCCACATTACCAAGATCATTGCGAAATCTATCTTTATCTAAGACTCTTTTTTCTTGGTTTTGTTCCAATTTATCCCATAATCTACAAGTATCAGGGCTAATTTCATCCGCTAATAATATTTGCCCTAATGAGTCTAACCCAAATTCTAGTTTAAAATCTACTAAAATAATTGCACATTGATTAAAAATTTCTTGTAAATGTTGATTAATTTTTTCAGCCATTTCTTTGAGTTGATTGATTTGTTTTTCAGAAGCGATATTTAATAATTTTAGGCGATCGCCAGTTAATAAAGGATCACCTAAAGCATCATCTTTCAAATAAAATTCTACTAGAGGATAAGGTAAAATTTGCCCTTGAGGTAAACCAGTTTGTTTACAAAGACTACCTGCTGCAATATTTCTGACTACTACTTCTAAAGGGATAATTTTGACAGCTTTGACTAACATTTCATTAGGTGATTTTTGTTCAATAAAATGAGTAGCAATACCTAAAGATTCTAATTGCTGAAAAAGTGCGGTGGAAATGGTGCAATTAATTTCACCTTTATTTAGAATAGTGCCTTTTTTTTGGGCATTAAAAGCCGTAGCAGAGTCTTTAAAAAAAGTTAATAAAATTTCAGGATTATCTGTTTTATAAATAATTTTCGCTTTACCTTCGTATAATTTTTCTGACATAAAATAATAATGATATTTTCTCTAATTAAATATTTCTTATTATTAACTATTACTGTAACTTTTTAAAATTGCTAAGAAAATAATTATATTTTTTTAGTTTTGATTAACAAAAATTGTCAAAATAAACAAAAAATTATTTGATAGGGATAAATCGATAAGGTAAATTAACATTATTTGTTTTAGCCACTTTGACTAATTGTACGGGTTGGTTACGATCGCCAGAAGGCAAAAAACGCACCTCCGAAGTTGCCCCTTTCACTCTAAAATTAGGGTTTGATAAGGCTTCTTGAATACCAGTACGAGAAGCATTAACTTTCATGGCCTCTGCTAAGGCCATAACTGCATCATAAGCCATGGCCGTACGCCAATTAATTTCTGAACGCCAAAGAGACTGAGATTTTTTGACAAAAGGGGAATTTGGATAAGCTAAAATGTGCCAAGGAATAGCTATAACCATATTAAGGGCATCCTTTCCTCCTATTTCTAAGATTTTAGAAGCATAAGCATCATCGCCACCTAATATGGGCAATCTACTATCATTGACTTGTATAACTTGTAAAGATTGATCTAAAGTTGCTGTATTGGTAGCTAACATAATAACTTCTGCACCTTTACTTAAAATTTGTGGAAAATCTCTTCCAGCGTTAAAATCAGCTTTGGATAAGTCAATTTCTGCTACAATTTCTCCACCATCACCATATAAAGCAGATGTAAATTCATCTTTTAAAGATTGACTATAGCCACTTTGAGAATTATAAAAAATAGCTGTTTTTTTCTTCTTTAAATTATTAATTTGATAGCGAGATAAAGCACTACCAGCAAAACGATCACTAATGACGGTACGATAAATATATTTACCAAATCCAGACAATTTAACAGAAGTGCTAATAGGCGAAATTACTACCAATTTTTCCGCTTCATAAATGGGTGCAGTTGCTAAGGTTACATCACTTGCCCAATGTCCTACTACGCCTAAAATTGACGGCTTTTTAGCTAATTCTTGAGCTAATTGTTTCGCTATTTCTGGATCATTATTGTCATCAACAATAGTAACTTTTAATAAATATCCATTAATACCATCTTTACTATTTATATCACTTTGTGCTTGAGCAATACCTCTTAAAATTTCTTGAGCGCCATCAACATCACTACTAATAGGAATAGCCACGGCAATTTCATAAAATTTCTGCTCTCCAATACGAGCATTATTAAGATAAATTAAGGCTTCTGGATCGTTATAATTAATTTTTAAAGATGTTTCTAGTTGCTGAATGGCGGTAGCATAATCTTTATTTGCCAAAGACTTAATCGCTAATTCTTTTTGAGGTGTTGAATTTGTAGAAATAAGTAATTTATGCCCATTACTCAATCTATCTTTTAAATTAATATTGGATGATTTTTGAAATGAATTAGAAGTATTTTGATTTTTCGTTGGTATTAGGCGATCGCCTAATATAGCCCATATTACCACCAAAAAACCGAAAGAAATAATTAAAGCTAACAAAATTTTTAGGGTTTCATTTTTACCAAACATAAGCAAATTTAAGAGAAAGTTTATTAATTAATTCTTAATTGAGATTTTTATCACCTTATATGCACTCATTTAACCTGATAAAATTTTAATAATTTGATTAGTCAAATTTAAGTATTATTTAGTAAATATCTTATCACAGCCAATAATTTTCTCTTGCTTACAACCCTATTCAATTCAATTGAATAAATTATCAAAAAAGTAAAGTGAATATTGCTTATAAATTAAGTAAATTGATTGATAATAAAAGTATTATAAAAAATAACTATTTTTCGATCGCCTAATAATTAAAAACGAAATTTAATTAATATAAATCTCTTTATTTTTTTATGAAAAAAGATTATGATTTAATAATAATTGGTAATACCAAAGAAGCCATATTTGCAGCCCAATTAGCTATAAAATTTAGAGCAAGAATTGCTTTAATTATTCCTACAAAATATCCTGATTTTTATAATCAAGAAATTGATTTTAAATTATTAAAAAATTTAGATTTATCATTAACCAATAATTATAATCTTGAACTATTTTCACAACAAATTTATATTAATTATCTTCAAGAAAATTATCAAAAATTAGCACTACGGGGAGTAGATATTATTTATGGACAACCAGAATTTATATCTTATTCAAAAAGAGAATGGATTATAATTAATGATCGTAAATTAACAGCTATCAATTATTTAATTGCTACTTCTAATAAGACAATTATTTATCAGATAAAAAACTTAGAAAAACAAGATTCTTTATCTTTATTAAATATTAATTATTTAACTAAAAATTTATTAAAAATGCCTGAAAATATAATCATTATGGGAGAAGGAATAAAAGCTATTTTCTTGGCACAAAATTTTAATAAATTAGGAAAAAAAGTTACTTTAGTAACAGCAAAAAAACAAATTTTACCAGATCAAGATGAAGATTTATCCTTTTTTATTCAAGGAATTTTAGAATCAGAAGGAATTATTATTTTTACTAATAAAATTGTTAGGGAAATTGAACAAAAAAAATTAACACAAGTAGAAAATTTTTCCTTCCAAAATGATGGCGTTTTATTAATTAAAACTGAAAATATAGCAAATATTAATGGTTTAAATTTAGAAAATATGGGCATCAAATTTGATAAAAATGGAATTATAGTTAATAACAAATTACAAACTAATAATCCTCATATTTATGCTTGTGGCAATGTAATTGGTGGTTATAATGCCATTAATATTGCTCAATATGAGGCAGAAATAGCTGTAAAAAATGCTTTATTTTTTAATAGACTTGATGTTGATTATCTTTGTAAACCCTATCAAATTCTTACGTCAAATATTACGATAACTAGAGTTGGTTTAACTGAATCAGATGCTAGGAAATTTTATGATGATAAAATTGAAGTTATAAAATGTGATTTTTCTCAATTATTTAGCACAATAATTAATAGTAATGATTATCGTTTTATGAAAATAATTTTATTACCCAATGGTTTGATTTTAGGCGGTCATTTTGTAGGTAAAAATATGGGGGAATTTTGCAGTTTAATTGCATTAGCAATGGAGAAAAAAATTAAGTTAAATAATATTAAAAAATATTTAGATTATTCCTTTGAGAATGAAGAGATAGTTAATCATCTTATTTCTAAGTGGAATCAACAAAAATTGAACCAAAATAAAATAATAATTTCTTTATTAGAGACATTTTCTATTTGGCGACGTAGTTAAATGACTTAAATTATTTCCGATGAATTCTATTAATTAACCCAAGTTGCCAGTTACACAAAAGAACGCTCTAATGTAAAAGCGAAAA
>CAZWLZ010000155.1:0-8338 GCA_964634505.1 uncultured bacterium
TATTCATGCAGTCACCTTTGAAGGCTTTTTGTTGAAAGTTTCATCATTTATTTTCCCTTTTACATTAGAGCGTTCTTTT
This sequence comes from uncultured bacterium, assembly GCA_964634505.1. Classification (GTDB taxonomy): domain Bacteria; phylum Cyanobacteriota; class Cyanobacteriia; order Cyanobacteriales; family Cyanobacteriaceae; genus CAZWLZ01. The sequence goes on from CAZWLZ010000155.1 coordinate 80, forward strand.
GTGTAACTGGCAACTTGGGTTAATTTAGCTAAAATTCTATCTAATTGAATATCTAAATCCTCTTCAATAAAATAATTGGCAATTTCAAGATTACTTAAAATTTGCCCAAATTTCAAAAATCCATTAGTTGCCCTTAATTCAACCCAATTTACCTTTAACCTTTCTGCTTGTTGTTTATTCAAATCAGAAAGTTTATCCGCCACAAAAATATCACTTTCCCTCGCAAAAATAGCATCCGCACTTTCTGGATTACCTTTACCCATTAATTTAACTTCACATCGATAATAATTGTTTTTATTTATCAAAAAAAAATCAACTTCTCTCATAGTTTCAGGTACATTAGATTGATCAAAATGCTCCTCTCAAACATTAAATAAATGACACAAAGAAGACATTAAATATTTTTCTACTTTTTTACCTGCCGTACTCCATAAACCGCCTCTTAAAGCTGCTCTTTTTACTGCTAAAGTGTTTATAACAATAAAACTTTCATTAATATTTAGATCAACACTAACACTCCTAAATTTAATAGTCAAAGTTAAATCAATGTCAGTTTGATTTTCAATTAAATTGCTAATTGATTGATACAAAACATCATCATGTTCATTAGAAGCATTGATTACGAACTCTTTTAATCAATAACATCATCTTTTAACAATTCATCAAAATTTTCAGCATAATCACAAACATCAATTATTTCACCGTCAAAAAAGGTATCATCTTCAAAACCAACAGCAACCCAACGCCACTGCTTTTTTTCATTTATAATACATTCTACTGGTTTTAAATAGACACCAGTTGAAAATATTTTATCATTTTCAGTTATTTTTATATTTTCCATTATCAGAAATTTAAAAATTGTTCTTGTAATTTACTAAAACTTTTTACTGACTGAAAGAATTCATCTAATTCATTATAATTCTTAAAAATAAATTCATTTTTCAATTTGATAAAAGGATTTTTTAAAACTTCACGATTAAATTTATTTCTTGTATTTTCATCAGCAATAATAAACATTTTAATTCTTAATTTGTGTATTTGATATAACCTTAATAATCCTTTGGTTACATCTGTTGTTGTATGTTCAACTTCAAAAGCATGAGTAGGATAACCTTCTTCATCAAACCAAATAACATCTATAAATCTAACAGTTTCGGCACTCATTGCAGGTATTGAACCTTCGGGCATTTTTTTCTCTGAACATAATTCGCCAAGCGTTTTTTTGAAAATTTCACTTTTTTTAGATTGATCAGGTGTGTATGTTCTATAATTCAAATAACTTCCTATCAATAATAATTTTGCTTGAATATCTGAATGAGATAATGGAAAATCATCTTGAATTTCAATATTAATAATTTTAGAAATATCTTTTAATCTATTAAAATGTTTTTTATCATCAGGAAATTCAATTCTTCCAATTTCGTTACAATAAAAATTATTAACTTCTTCTAAATATAAACCTTTGCCTGTCAAAACACAATGAAACTGATATGCACCTTTTTGAGTTTTAACTAATTTTTCTTTATTTCTTAAAAATTCTATTAAAGAACCTGCAAAAATATCAACTCTTGTTTGATATTTTTTTGCTACGATAAAAGCACTTTCTGTATTCAAATCTTTTAACAGTTCCATAATATTGGCATTTATTCCGTGCCAATTCTCTGTTCCACCTGAAATTAAATAAAATAGTCCATTAGTATCTTTAAATAATTTTCTTGAAGGTTTTATTGGTTCTATTTTAACCTGTTGAATTTTTTCTAATTCTTGAATAACAAGTTTTCTATCTTGATCGGTAAATTTTACTCTCATAAAATTCTAGGCTGCAATTGTATAATTAATAACTTGATTATTCATTTCAAAACATTTATATTATTTAGTTTTCCTATATTTTAAACCGCATTTAATCTTATTTTTTTATTACTATGATTTAACAAATCAAATAAAAAATCTCCTTGAAAATTTTTAGGTAACTTCCCCAGATTTTCTAAAATAAAATTTAGACTGGCTACATCTTGATTTTTTTGAATTAAATAGTTTATTTGATCATTTCCCTGATCTTTTAGATTAAAGATTATTTCTTTGGTTAGCATTTTTTTACTAAAATTTACTCTCAATTATTGATTAGACTTGATTTTAGGGCTAGGGCAATTGTAATCAGGCATCCTGCCTATGGAGGGCATTGGTTTTTCTGTTCTTAAATTAATTTTATCATTAATTCAAAAGTGGTTACTATCGAGTAGGAAAGAATAAAATTAGTTAATGAAAAGTTGATTAATTTAGGTTATAACGGTTTCTAATGATAGCTTAATGGATGTATTTCGACAGAAAATTACCCTAGTTATGGTCGATTTTAAACGTTAAAGAATTAGGGTAAAAGTTGTTTTTGGTAATCTTAAAGATAATTAATTTTTTAGTGCTGATTTCATTGGCGATTGCCTAAATATTTGATTACCAATTGTTAATTTAATTATTGCCAGTAGGTTGATAATTAGTATTAGAATTTTGAGCATTATTAAGCCAGTCTAAACCTAATTGAATAGTAACATCTGAACCTAAAACTCCTGTACTTTCTGTTAAAACTTCTCCTATTCCTAAATTTGCCCTAATTTCAGCTGCCAAAGAATCATCGCCATTTTGAGCAACAATTTTAGTATTAGTTAAGGGTTGAGAATATTTTTTCTCAGTATCACGAATAGAGACGTTGTTATAACCTAACTTTTGAAGTTGCTTAACCATTGCTTGTTTTGCTTCTTGGTTATCGGTGGTATCTTGGATGGCAATTTTAATATTGGTAGCGATGTTAGCCGTATTATCAGGATTATCTGATGAGTAAGTAGAGTAATTATCATAATCAACTATGTCAAAATTTTGAGTCATCATTTGACCAATTTTTTCTTCATTGGGCAACCAATAACTAGGCTCATTTTTACCCGGAGTGTTAAAATCCCCTGGTAGCATCAACATTTTAACATCTGAACGAGTTTTTTGTCCGGCAAAAGCTGCTAAAGCCATTAATTCTTGAGAAGTTAAATTAGTGTCAAGATGGGAGTTAACCACGGATAAAATTTCAGGAATTTTAATAATTGTTTTTGGACTAATTGCTTGTTCAACAATACTGCGCATCATGGTTTGAGTTCTTTGTATTCTACCAATATCCCCATAATTATCGTGACGAAAACGCAAAAATTGTAAAACTTGATCGCCATTTAGATGCTGTTGACCTTCTTTTAAATTTATGTAAAGATGTTGACTATCATCGTTATATTTTATGTCTTGAGGTATATAAAAATCCACACCTCCGAGGGCATCTATTAATTTTTCAATTCCTTGTACATTAATCCTTACATAACGATCAATTTCTACACCGCCTAATAAATCACCTACGGTTTTGGCGGCTAAAGAAGGGCCTCCTTTGTGGTTAGCTTCATTAATTTTGGTTTCTCCTACAATACCTTCGATTTTTGTTTTAGTGTCTCGAGGTATGGATAACATTATTAGTTTTCCTTTTTGAGGATCAAAACGTAATAATAACATGGTATCAGATAATCCTTCAAAGGAGTTAACTAAGGCGTGATAGCCTAATTCGTCTTTGGGTTTTTCTTCTAAGTCTGAAGTTAAAACTTTTACCCCTAATACTAAAATATTAACTGGCCTGGTTAGTTGAGGAATTTTTAAGGAATTATAACTTATGGTTTCTTCCTTATTAAAAATTGCATTTTCTTTGGCCGTTAAAGTTGTTTGTTTCCAAGGTGTTTTAGTAATTGAGAAGGCTAATAAAGCCCCTGCACTGGCTGAAAAAATGGCGATCGCTCCTAATCCAAAGCCAAATAAAAGCCAATTAGTCTGTTTTTTTATGCCCGATAATTTAGGTTTCACTAAATTTTTACTTAATGTGTTAATCGTTGATTCATTTGTAATTTGTTCTTTTGTCATTTCATTTTCCTCACCCACTAAAAATATTTTAAATGTTTATTAATGTAATTTAATGTAATTTAGTGTAATTTAGTGTAATTTGTTTTATTTTATTTTGTTACTGTTGACAAGGTTAATCGATAAATAAATTTTAAAAAGTAAAATTGATAGCAATTAATAATCAATAAAATACAATTTATAATTAATTATCTGTTGATTGTCCATAATTTATTAATTCTAATAAGCATTCATTTAAAATAGGATTAACGATTTCTGGGGCTTCATCTTGAGGGCAATGGCCTAAACCTTCTAAGGGAATAAATTTTTTTACGGTAGCAAATTTGGCGAATTCTTGCCCCATGGCGATCGGCTCCCATTTATCCTCACTACCCCATAATAAGATAGCGTTACAAGGTAAAATTGGTAATAAATCTTGAGGTAACGCACCTTGAGAATAGCTAGTAAAGGCTAAAAATACATCAGCAGCCCCTTTATCTTGAGAAGGTTTATAGAGTAATTCGATTAATTCATCAGTAATGGCTTCTTGATTTGGGTAGGCTTGAGTTAAAATATTTTTGATAACTTTGGGTTTAGCTATTTGTCTAAAAAAGAAATAACCAATAGATTTATTTTGTAAAATTTTTTGCATTATACCTGATCCAAAGGCTTTATAAAAAGGTAATTTATCTTTTTGGCGATCGTGCAATAATCTTAAAGAACAATTTATCGCTATTATCCCTAAAATTAAATCTGGATTATCTACCGCAGTTTGCATAATCGCCACACAACCAATAGAATTTCCAATTAAAAAGCATTTTTCCTTAACTACCTCCTTACAAAAATCAGCAATTAACTTACCCCAAGTTTCAAAAGTATAATCAATTTCAGTATTGGGGGTAGGTTTAGCCGAATCACCAAAACCAATTAAATCTAAAGCATAGCAATGATAATCTTTTCCTAAAACAGGTAAATTTTTCCGCCAATGTCCTTTATTAGCCCCAAAACCATGAACAAAAATAACCTTAATTCCTTCTTCAACTCCACAAGTTTCATAAGCAATTTGATAATTTTGCCATTGCCAATAATGACGAGAAATAGAAGATTTATCTAAATTTGGATTTATCACAACTATAATATTTAATTTTACTCTTAATTTTAATAGTCTTTGATACAATCAAAAAACTTTTCAATTCAAAAATCTTAATAATTCATATCACAGTAGGGATGTAGAATTTTACGTTTCTAGTACCAGAATTATGAATTAAAGAATCCAAATGCTGAGAGTCTAAAAAAATATTGGTTGTCAGATTATATCTATAATGAAGTTGAATCTAAAACAAAATTAAATTTTAACTTACTAAAATGAATCAAATCTCATCAAATCCACTTCTAAATCTTGATTATCAATTAGCCTTAGAAACCTTAGGAGATGATTTTTACGATCAAGTAAATGCAGCTAATTTCCCAGAAAATATTTTACGATTTCGTAACAATCAAATTTTAGAAAGTATAGGATTAGACTCAAAAACTGTCAAAGATGATGATTTTATTGAATGTTTTGGTAAGTTTAAGGGAATTAGACCATTTTTAGCCTTAAGGTATCATGGTTATCAATTTGGGTCATATAACCCACAATTAGGAGATGGTAGAGGTTTTATTTATGGGCAAGTTTTAGGCCATGATAATCTTTTATACGATTTTGGCACAAAAGGTTCAGGCACAACTCCTTATTCTCGTAATGCAGACGGCCGACTTACATTAAAGGGAGGAGTAAGAGAAGTTTTAGCTGCCGAAGCCTTACATCAATTAGGGGTTAATACCTCTCGCTGTTTTAGTTTAATTGAGACAGGCGAAGCTCTTTGGCGTGGTGATGAGCCTTCACCAACTCGCTCTTCTGTTATGGTACGTTTTAGTAAGTCTCATATTCGTTTTGGTACTTTTGAAAGGCTTAATTATTTACAACGTCCTGATTTGATTAAAAAGTTACTAGATTATGTTATTGAATTTTATTATGATGATCTAAAAAATGATCCTGATGGTTATTTAAAATTTTATGATCAATTAGTAGAAAGAGTTGCTCTTTTAACTGCTCAATGGATGGTAGCAGGTTTTTGTCATGGTGTTTTAAATACGGATAATATGTCTATAACAGGAGAAAGTTTTGATTATGGCCCTTATGCTTTTATTCCTAATTATAATCCCAGTTTTATTGCGGCTTATTTTGATTATGGTGGACGTTATAGTTACGGAAATCAACCTTTTATTTGTAAATTAAATTTAGAACTTTTACAAAAACCTTTATCTTATTTAATTTCTACATCTGATTTAGAATTAAGTTTAACTAAATTTGATGATTACTATACTAATTATTATCAAAATTTAATGTTAAATAAATTGGGCTTTGATAATTTGCCTTATGCTTTAGGAAAAGATTTAGTCAAAGAAACGATTAATTTATTGAGTGAAAGTCAATATGGTTATCATCAATTTTTTAGAGAATTAACTGAGCTTTTTAATCTTAGTTGGTGTGATAATCCTCAAATAATTTTAGAAAACTTAAAATTAAATTATTCTCTTTTAGAATCTTGGCAAAAAATTTATCATCAAGCCTTACAAAGTTATGATCAAAATCAATTAAATAATGTTTCCTTAATGTTAGAAAAAAAGAATCCCAAAATAACTTTATTACGTCCAATTATTGAAAGTGTATGGCAATCTATTACGGAAGAAGATAATTGGCAACCATTTAATGAATTAGTCCAAAATTTACAAAATAAAGTATAAATTTAACTAAATTAAAAATTACGAATTAAGAAAATTGTTGATTATGACTAGATTAATTATGTTAGGTGGCCCGGGTTCGGGAAAAGGTACTCAATCTTATTTATTGGGTAAAAATTTAAAGTTGCCTGTTGTTGCTACAGGGGATATTTTACGAAATGCTATTGATGCTAAAATGAGTCTAGGAATGAAGGCAAAACAATATTTAGAAAAAGGTGAGTTAGTGCCTGATAGGATGATGGTTGAATTTATTAAGACTAGATTATCAAAATCGGATATATCCCAAGGATGGATTTTAGAAGGTTATCCTCGCACTACCTTTCAAGCTGAAGAATTGGATTTTTTATTGGCTGATTTTGGGCAAGAATTAGATTGGGCTATTTATTTAAAAGTCGAACCAGAAACTATGCTTCATCGTTCTTTACAAAGACCAAATATTGATGCTAAAGAAAATATTATTAAACGTAGAATTGAGTTATTTAATCAAAGAACTATTCCTATTTTGGGATATTATGAATATAAGCAAAAGTTATTGACTATTTCAGCTGAAGATAGTATTGATCAAGTTAATATTAAGATAATTAATCAATTAGTCGAGAGAGAAATGTACTAATCAAGAATTAGAACTTATGCAGTTGAATGAAACGATAAAGCGTTGATTATTCTAATTTGGAGATCGCCGTAACTTAAAATTAATCATTTCATGGTTCAGTGTGTAAGTCTTAATAATTTCTTGATGATCCTTTTTGTGGTACGGGAGTCTTCTTTAATAAATATATTTAACGCTATATATATGGGATTAGAGGGAAGCAGAATAATCGAAAACAAGATCAATAATCCTAGTCAATGAAAATACATGAGTTATCTTTATTTATATTAAATATGTATAATTTATATGGTATTGTAGCATGAATTCTTCTTTTGATTGGGATACTCAAAGAGATGCTGAGAACAAAGCTAAACATGGTGTGGACTTTAAAACTGCTCAATATGCTTTTTTCGATCATCATCGTTTGATTATCCATGATGCGAAGCACAGCGAACTTGAAGAACGTTGGTTTTGTATTGGCAAGGTAAAAGACCGTGTTTTTACGGTACGTTTTACTTATCGTGACGGAGTGATTCGTCTATTTGGTGCCGCTGAATGGCGAAAATCGAGGAAACTTTATGAACAAAATAACCCCTGATCCAGCATATACTATTGGTGATGTTACGATCGCCAAAGATTTTCTGCCTCCTCCTGAGCAGTTAATCCCAAAGAAAGTTACTGTAAAAGTAACAATGGAGTTTACGAAGGAAAGTATTGACTTTTTTAAACGTGAAGCTCAACTTCACAATGCTTCTTATCAAGAAATAATTTGTAATCTTTTAGATGTTTATGCGAAACAAAACCGAAAGTAAAAGTTCAAATCTTTTTGATAAAAAAAAGGTAAGTTTTGATCAAAAAATATTTTGTTGATAACTTGTTAATTATTAACATGATTTATGATTTAATGAATAGTTGATCTTCATAAAAATTATGATGTTTGATTGTATTATTGTAGGTGCGGGGCCTTCTGGAGGCAC
>CAZWLZ010000156.1:0-8314 GCA_964634505.1 uncultured bacterium
TAAAGGTGACATAAGACGAATTTCTTGGGTTGTGTCACCTTTAGCTAGTCACGGTAAACGTATTGATACTTTACCGTGACTAGCTAAAGGTGACATAAGACGAATTTCTTGGGTTGTGGTATTAAAGTATAATTTTGGGAATTTTTGGTCTTGACGCAGATTGATAAATCGCTCATAATCTTGCCATGTTTGATGAGGAAAAATTACATCATTACCTTCTGCTAAGGTTAAAGAATTTTCATTAACAGTAATTAGCATCATAAATATTGCCCTAATAAACTTCTATTTTTAGATTGGTTATAAATTAAACTAACATTATTCTCTAAATTAAACAGATAAATATTACTTGAAAATACGAAATTATTCGCTTTTTTTAATAAAATTATTTGACACAAAATTTAATTCATTATTCCTGAAACTTGAATTATTTGTTCTAAAGTTATCTTTAATTCTGGGAAAATTTGGGAAATAATTGGTTCATCTTTAATAAAAGATTTACCTTGATATTCACCATCGACTAAATTGTATATAAACACTGTAGGCACTTTAGGATTACCCAAATAATTACGACTACCAATAGCCAAATAATCTACTATCCAATATTCAGCAATACCTAAAATTTGATACTCTTCAAACTTATCAATATAATCGTCATCCCAATTAGTAGAAACTACTTCCACCGCTAAATCAATGGGTTCTTTTAAAGATTCATAACTCATAACATTATTATTCCATAAAGACGCTTTAACTACGCTTACATCGGGATTTCTACCTCTTTCATCGCCTTTTTTCGTAACGGTACGAAATACTATATCTTTATCAATAACATAATCTAAATTTAAACGATCATTTTCCTTCTCAAATGCAAACATTAAAAATCTAGCTACGTTTTTATGAGCTCTGATGGCTTCCATTTTGACAAATTGTCCATTTATTAATTCAAATCTACCACAATCTTCGGGATATTCTCTGAGAAATTGTGCATAAGTTAGTTTTGTTGAAGTTGCTAACATTATATTTGTCCTTTTTTAATTTATTTCTTTTCATTGTATCTTGACAAATAAATATTGATCAAATTAGCTCATTTATTTTGATTTATAGCAACAGACAGGTTACTTAAGACATTTCAATCCATAATAGCAAGGGGTTTAACCCCCTTGTTAACGTCCTAATTATCTTGGCGACCACCGTAATAAATTAGTTGAGTTGAAGACAAAAATCTTCAGAACTTTAACGATGGAGGAATGATAAATTTAACTATTTCTTATTATCTATTAATTATATTTTTAGGTTAAATTCAAGGTAATATTAAAAAATACTGCCATTATGGTTAAATAAAATAAATTTTTTTTTTAGGGATTATAAAAATTTTATGGCGCAAATTGAAACAAGAACAGAACCAATGGTTCTTAATATGGGACCTCATCATCCCTCTATGCACGGGGTTTTACGCTTAATAGTAACTTTAGATGGTGAAGATGTAGTTGATTGTGAGCCAGTAATTGGTTATTTACATCGAGGTATGGAAAAAATTGCTGAAAGTCGTACCAGTGTAATGTACGTACCTTATGTAAGTCGTTGGGATTACGCTGCTGGAATGTTTAACGAAGCAATTACTGTTAATGCTCCTGAAAAATTAGCTGATATAACTGTTCCAAAACGGGCTCAATATATTAGAGTAATTATGTTAGAACTTAATCGTATTGCTAATCATTTACTCTGGTTAGGTCCTTTTTTAGCGGATGTAGGAGCTCAAACTCCCTTTTTCTATATTTTTCGTGAACGAGAAATGATTTACGATTTATGGGAAGCTGCCACGGGAATGCGTTTAATTAATAATAATTATTTTCGTATTGGTGGTGTCTCTGTTGATTTACCTTATGGTTGGGTTGATAAATGTGAAGATTTTTGCGATTATTTTGTCCCTAAAATTGATGAGTATGAAAAGTTAATTACTAATAATCCTATTTTCAAAAAAAGAATTATGGGTATTGGTACAATTACTCGTGATCAAGCTATTAATTGGGGGTTGTCTGGTCCTATGTTGCGTGGTTCTGGGGTAAAATGGGATTTACGCAAGGTAGATCATTATGAGTGTTATGATGATTTTGATTGGGAAGTGCAAACTCAAACAGAAGGAGACTGTTACGCTCGTTATTTGGTCAGAATGGGCGAAATGCGTGAGTCTGTTAAAATTATTTATCAAGCCTTAAAAGGTTTACCGGGTGGCCCTTATGAAAATTTAGAGGCTAAAAGGTTGGCTGAAGGTAAAAAGTCGCCATGGAATGATTTTGATTATCAATATATTGCTAAAAAAGTTCCTCCTACTTTTAAAATTCCTAGCGGTGAACACTATGTTAGGCTTGAAAGTGGCAAGGGTGAGTTAGGTATTTTTATTGTAGGTAATGATGATGTTTTCCCTTGGCGTTGGAAAATTAGAGCAGCTGATTTTAATAATTTGCAAATTTTGCCTCATCTTTTAAGGGGAGTTAAAGTTGCTGATATTATGGCGATTTTAGGTAGTATAGATATTATTATGGGTTCTGTTGATCGTTAATTTTTGATCCATCCCCCTAACCCCCTTATTAAGGGGGAATTAAACTTGTGGCACAGGCATCCTGCCTGTGATCCATATTAAAAAAGACAGGCTAGAAGCCTATCCCACCATTGATTACCATTTACTGTAAAATTGGTTAATTTGCACAGGAGCTACAATTTTCTTTGAAGTTATCTTTTTGAACTACTCGGACGTAATAAATGGCTTTACATTCTTTTTCCCAAGCAGATAAAATTACATCATAAATATCTTTAGCTGTTAAGGAAGCCTCGCTGTAAACTCCTTCATTTAGGTTAAAGACTAATTCCATAGAGATACCTGTATCAATCCATTTTTGAATTTCAGCTACTGCTTTAACTACTATATTTTGATCTAGGGTTTTATTTTCCTTATAATACCATAGAGAATCCTTAATAAATGGGGGTGCAATGGGAACTGTGCCTTTACTCCATTTATCATAAAAGAATTTACTATAACAAGGTAAAATACTTGCTGTGCAACCTTGCACTAAACTTGATGAGGTATTAGGGGCGATTGCCATTAACATAGAATTTCTGATGCCATAAGATTTAACCAAGTCAAAAAGATATGCCCAATCAAGATTTGCGTTATCTTCAAACCATTTTAAAGGTTTACTTAGGACTAGTCCTTTATCCCAATCACTGCCTTCAAATGCTTGGTATTTTCCTCTTTCTTTAGCTAGAAAAACCGAGGCAAGGATGCAATTATAAGAAATAGTTTCATATAACTGTCCGATCGCCTCTATATCTTTATAACTTTTCCTATGTTTAACAAGGTAGTCAGCCAAGCCCATTGTACCCACTCCCACTGTTCTATAACGGTCATTATGAGCTTTTGCATCTTCAAAAGGAGGCAATGTAAGCTCAATGGTATTATCCAAAATTCTGACGGCTAATTGAGAGAATGTGGCTAATTCGGCTTCTCCTTCAATGTTAGCCAAATTTAAACTAACTAAATTGCAACAATGGGCATATTTTCCACTCTTCACATTGGAGAAGGATTCAGTACATAAATTGACTTGAGGAATATAACCATCGTGTTTATTAGCGTTATATTTATTGATGGTGTCTTTAAATGCTAAATAGGGCATTCCTGTTTCTAATTGAGATTTCATTATCTCTTTAAATAAATCCCTTGCTTTGACTTTTTTAGCTAAGGATAAGGAGTCTAGGTTACATTCGATCGCCTCATAAGCTGATTCAAATTCTTCTCCCCATAATTCACTCAAATTTATGTTAAATTTATTTCGTATTTCATAAGGATCAACTAATATCCAATCAAGATCGGCTTTTACCCTTTTCATAAATTCATCGACTATGATTACTTGGGGAAAAACATCGTAAGCTTTACGTCTTTGATCACCGTTTTCGGTTTGCATTTCCAAAAATTCAGGGATGTCATAATGCCATATATCTAATCCTACGGTAACTGCCCCCGCTCTTTTACCTCCTTGATTGACGGCGATCGCCGTATCATTTAATAATTTGATCCAAGGTATAACCCCCCCACTGGCGTTAGGTTTACCCATGACACTTGCACCTGTAGCCCTAATTTTACTTAAATTAACCCCTACACCGCCTCCATTTTTGCTGATTCTGGCCGTGTTAGTAATTTCACTGTAAATACTTTCTAAATTGTCTTCTACGGTGATGATAAAACAACTGGTTAAACTACCTTTAGGCACTCTTAAATTCGCTAAGATGGGAGTTGCTAAGGATATTTTTCTTTTGGCGATCGCCAAATAAACTTTTTTAGCAAAATCTAATCTATCTTTTTTTGCTTCAGGTAATGCTAATAATAAAGCACAAATTAAAAAGGCTTCTTGGGGTAACTCATTAGGCAATAAATAACGGGATGTTAACAATAATGCACCCGCATAATCATAATCCAAATCAAGTTCTTTTTGAATCCAACTACAGGCTTCCGTCAGCTCATCTAAGGTATATTCATTTAAACGAGAGTCATATAAACCTTCTTTTATTTTTGTGGTAGTTGATGTTACAAAACCTTCATAACCGTAACCACGATTGATTAAGGTATCCTTCCATAATGACCACATTAATAGTCTTCCAGCTACATAACGGTAATCGGATTCATCTAAAGTACATTTTTCTAAAGCACATTGAATTAAACTATCTTGTATCTCACGAGTAGTAATTCCTTCTCTCAATCTAGCCGTTAAACCTGATTCTAAGGCGATCGCACTTACTATTAAATCCTTACAAGCCCAATTTACTACATCTCTGATTCTGCTAATCTGTAAGTCTTCTTTGGAATTGTCTCTTTTTAAGACTTGAATAGTCGATTTAGAAGGTGTTTTTTCTTTTTCACTTTCGTAGATATAAGTATTTTTTGGGGATTCATGTGTAGTAGTAGTTGTTTTAGTGACATCTAGTAGCATGGCTAAATTAATCTTTAATTATGATTATTTTTACTTAAAGTTTTTGTCGATGTTTATTTTGACATTTCCCTTTTATACCACACATCTAGTAGTTACTGTTATTCACCTACAATATGTAGCGTGTTCAAATACTTGTTATCACAGAAAAAAATTTTTTTATTCACATCTTATACTACTTATTTTTTGATTTTTGATCAATTTTTTTAAAGAAGGTTTTAGGTTTACTAAGAAGGTAATTTGATTAGGTTTTGATATTTTTGGTTGTATTCCCCCTTTTTTAGGCGGAGCTATTTCATTCTAAAATTTCTGGTTGATATAAAGTAAGAAGCAATAAGGAATAAATAATAATTTTTTATAATTTATAATCAAAAATTGATTATCTCAAGATTTTTTATGATTACTTAAAATCGGGCAAGTAGAAAACCCCTCAATACCCTAACACCCTAAGTTTTGTGCCAACTTGGTTTGAAACAGCCCTGCCCTTTTTAAGAGGGTTAGGGGAATAAAATCTAAGGGTTTGTGGATACTCAAATATTAAAAAGTTTACAAAAAACTATCATAAGTTAATATTTAAATTAAAAATTTATCAATAAATCTCATATAAATTATGACTAATTCTTTTTTGTCCGTTTATATTGACAATAATTCGGTTGAATCTAAACCATTACAATTTGTTCGTTGGTTTATTTGGAAATTAGCGATCGCCACCTTAATATTAATGGCCATCGGAGTAGCTACCAGAGTGATGAATGCCGGCCTTGCTTGTCCAGATTGGCCTTTATGTTATGGTAAAATTATTCCTACTCAACAAATGAATTTACAAGTATTTTTAGAGTGGTTTCATCGTCTTGATGCTGCCATTATCGGTTTAAGCGTCATAACTTTAGTCATTATTTCTTGGTGGAATAAATCAGTATTACCTAAATGGTTGCCCATCGCCATCACATTTTCCCTTTTTTTAATCATATTTCAAGGACTTTTGGGTGCGTTAACTGTGACTAAATTATTAGAATTTGAAATTGTTACTGCCCATTTAGCTACAGCTTTATTATTATTTGCTACTTTTATTTTCATCGGTTGCCTATTAACTCCCTCTCAAGGAATTATCAATGTAGGTAATTTGAAATGGTTGGGTATTACAGCGTGTATTTTGGTTTATCTTCAATGTTTATTAGGAGGGATAGTAGCCTCTCGTTGGGCATTACATCAATGTTTCAATAGTAATCAACTTTGCCAAGTAATGAATAATCATATTATCGGAGTATTTCCTGCTACCATTAGTACGATAATTTTATTTATTTTAGTTTGGCGATCGCCAACCATAGCATTACCATTAAAAAAATTAGCAAATAGTGCAGGAATATTAGTTATGATGCAAATATTGGTAGGAATTAGTACCTTTAAATTTCATTTACAAGTAGAAATACTAACCATTACGCATCATCTTTTAGGAGCGATTTTATTCGGTATTTTATTAGCTTTTAGTATCTTTGCTTGGCGACATACCTCAGAGAGTGAAATAAGGGCAAATATTGTAGTAAGGGATTAGGTATTAGGTGTTAGGTATTAGATTTTTTAAGAAAATTTGAGGAGTAATAAAATAAAATTACTTTAAAATCTCAAAAAAAGGTGATTTACTAAAAAATAATTAAAGACAAAAGCGTCTATTTCAGTGTAATTAACTAATACCTATTCCCTATTCTCTATTAACTACTCCCTAATACCTATAATCAAATTCATCTAAAATTAAATTTATTTGTTTTAATTAAGTAATTGATTGCTATAACTAAAAAATAAGAATAACTTCTTAATAAATTGAAATTTTTTCATAAAAATCATTAAAATCAATCAGAAAAGTTAAAAATAAGTAAAATAAAATGATTGGAACAAGTATATCGCCTCGCAACGAAAATTTTTTAGAAGTAATTAAAAGTTACTATCTCTTAACAAAACCTCGTATTATTCCTTTATTATTAATAACTACAGCCTCTGCTATGTTTATAGCAGGAGAGGGAAAAATTGATCCTTTTTTATTTGTGATTACTCTTTTAGGAGGCACTTTCGCTACTGCATCAGCCCAGACTTTTAACTGTATTTATGATCAAGATATTGATTATGAAATGAAACGCACTCGCAAACGCCCTATTCCTTCGGGCAAAGTACAACCTTTACACGCTTTAATTTTTGGCATCATTTTAGGCATTATTTCCTTTTCTTTATTGGCATTTTTTGTTAATCTTCTATCTGCTTTTTTAGCAATGTTGGGCATTGTTTTTTATATGTTGGTTTATACCCATTGGTTAAAACGCACTACTACTCAAAATATCGTTATCGGTGGTGCAGCAGGTGCAATTCCCCCTTTAGTAGGTTGGGCAGCGGTTACAGGTGATTTAAGTTTAACGGCGATCGCCTTATTTTTGCTCATATTTTTATGGACTCCTCCCCATTTTTGGGCTTTAGCTTTAATGATTTCTGAAGATTATGCTGAGGTTAATGTGCCGATGTTACCCGTTATCGAAGGTGAAGAATCTACAGTTAAACAAATGTGGATTTATACTTTACTTACTGTTTTATCCAGTTTAATTTTGGTTTATCCTTTAGGCAATCTAGGTTTAATTTATTTATTATCTGCTTGTTATTTAGGTTTTATTTTCATTCGTAAAGCATTTCAATTATTACAACAACCTCAAGATAAACCTTTGGCTAAATCCTTATTTAAGTATTCTATTCTTTATTTGATGCTACTTTGTACGGCTATGGTTATTGATAGTCTCCCTATTTCTCATCATCTTCTTAGTCAAATAAATCAATCTTTTTTGAATATTTAATTTATCTCTAGTAGGTTGGGTTAAGGCATCGAAACCCAACCTATCATAATTAAGTATTTTAGGGAATAAATGGCTAAAGCCATTACTACATAACTATTATAAAGTTAAAGATAAAATATTAGTTTCAATCAATTTCGCTAAATCTTGTAAAAATCCAGCCGCATCTGCACCATATATAATACGATGATCACAAGTTATATTGACATTCATTTGATTTTTAATCCCAATAATAGAATTAGCTTTAGCTACTACCTGAGGTTTTGAACCGGCGATCGCCAAAATAGACCCTTGCCCAGGGGGCAAAATCGCATCAAAAGTACTAACGCCAAACATTCCTAAATTAGAAATAGTAAAAGTACCACTATTATATTCATCAGGTTGCAACTGTTTAAGACGAGAGCGATTTACCAAATCTTTCCAACTACGAGCCAAAGAATAAATATCTATTTGATCAGCATTTTTCAATACAGGAGTAATTAAACCACCATCAGGCATAGCCACCGCCAC
>CAZWLZ010000157.1:0-8232 GCA_964634505.1 uncultured bacterium
GGTAGAGCACTTCATTGGTAATGAAGAGGTCACGAGTTCAATCCTCGTCAAAGGCTTTAAAAGTTTAAATGAATTAATAATACACCAAAAATAACGTAGAGAATAAAGCTAAGATTTTAAAATCTAGCATTAAAATTGAACTGTCTTTTGAGAAACAAATTATGAATTTACCTTCTTTTCTTTGGTTATGGAAAATAGCAGCATGGGCTATGGGATTATCTATTTTTGCCTACTTTCTCTTAGCCATAAGTGGTTTTATACTTTTTAATAAATCAAAAACGAAACAACCTCGCCCCTCATGGTTACGTCCAACTCATTACAGCATAGGGATCATCATGGTTATTTTAGTCTTGATTTTACTATCAATTGGATTGATCGGCACCATTGGACATTATGGCAGTCTTGGTCATTCTTGGCATTTACTCGCTGGTATTACAGTTGTAATCATGGTGATAATTTCTGCCTTTAGTGCCACTAGAATTCATCCTACTCGCCCTTGGGCAAAAATTCTTCATGTTAGAACTAATATAGCTCTTTTTTTCGCTTTTCTTTTTGTCGGATTAAGTGGTTTAACCGTTGTACAAAAATACTTACATCCTTAAAACAATAAACTAATTTTATTCTCAATGAAATTACCTATTACTCATTCTCTATTTTACCCAATACCCCCAACCCCCAACCACCTAACAACTGTGTTAGGATAAACAAAAATAATTTATGAGAGTGATTAATGCCTTACCAAAAATTAGAAATTTCGACACCTAAAGCGGTTTTATCTTGGGCAAACCATGAATTAAATTTTGCTGAAACCCAAATGGCCAAAAATGTAGCTTCATTGCCATTTGTCTATAAACACGTTGCTCTTATGCCCGATGTACATATAGGAAAAGGGGCATTAGTAGGATCAGTAATTGCCACAAAAGATGCCATTATTCCTGCTGCGGTAGGAGTTGATATTGGTTGTGGCATGGCTGCCTTAAAAATGCCTTTTAATGCCTCTCAATTAGAAGGTAAATTAAAAAAAATTCGCTCTGAAATTGAAGCAACAATTCCTGTTGGTTTTAATGAAAATAAAGAAATTGAGACAAAAGTTAGTAATTGGCAAAAATGGCAAGATTTTAAAAACTTACATTCAGGAGTACAAAGATTAGAAACAAAAGCCCTTAAACAAATAGGCTCATTAGGAGGAGGTAATCATTTTATTGAATTATGTCTTGATACAGAAGATCAAGTATGGTTAATGTTACATTCTGGTTCACGTCATATTGGTAATCAATTAGCTGAATGTCATATAAAAACAGGCAAAGAATTAGCAAAATTAGCCCATTTAAAATTAGCTGATCCAGATTTAGCCTATTTTGTCACCAATACTCCCGAATTTGATGCTTATTGGCGAGATTTACAATGGGCTCAGAATTATGCTCGTTTTAATCGAGATGTGATGATGAATCGTTTTAAAATTATTGTTGAAAAATATTTGAATGGCGGTAAATCCGTTACTCCTTTATTGACTGTCAATTGTCATCATAATTATGCGGAAAAAGAAAATCATTTTGGTGAAGATGTTTATATTACTCGTAAAGGTGCGGTAAGAGCCATGGAAAATGATTATGGTATCATACCAGGTTCGATGGGGGCAAAGTCTTTTATAGTCAAAGGAAAAGGCAATCATGATAGTTTTTGTAGCTGTAGTCATGGTGCTGGGCGATCGATGTCTCGAACTCAAGCAAAAAAACAGTTTGATGTATCTGATTTAATTACTCAAACTGAGGGTATAGAATGTCGCAAAGATCAAGGGGTTTTAGATGAAATTCCTAGTGCTTATAAATCAATTGAAGAAGTTATTAATCAACAAACTGATTTAGTTGAAATTGTAGCTACTTTAAAACAAGTTATTTGCGTTAAGGGCTAGTTCGGCGATCGCCAAAAAGATTAAAAATAAAAACTTTCCTAATCAATTGTCACCTATCAATTGTCAATTATCAACTATCATAGAAATAACTTATAAAAATAAATTAACTGTTAAAATTAATCTACTGTGTATGTTTAAAAAGATATTTGGCGATCCCAATAGCCGTAAATTAAAAAAATTTCAACCTTTAATAGCAGAAATTAATTTACTAGAAGAAGACATAAAAAAACTCTCAGATAGCGAAATGAGAGCAAAAACGACAGAATTTCAAGAAATGTTAGCCAAGACGAAAACCAAAGAACAAACTGACGAATTATTAGATGAAATTTTAATAGAAGCCTTTGCCTTAGTTAGAGAAGCTGGAGTTAGAGTTTTAGGAATGCGTCATTTTGATGTACAACTATTAGGCGGCATGATTCTGCATAGCGGCCAAATTGCTGAAATGAAAACAGGAGAAGGTAAAACTTTAGTAGCAACATTACCCGCTTATTTAAACGGTTTAACAGGTAAAGGTGTCCATGTAGTAACAGTTAACGACTATTTAGCCCGAAGAGATGCAGAATGGATGGGGCAAATACACCGCTTTTTAGGTTTAAGTGTAGGATTAATTCAATCTGGGATGTACTCTGAAGAACGAAAAAAAAACTATGCTTGTGATATTACTTATGCTACTAACAGTGAATTAGGTTTTGATTATTTGCGTGATAATATGGCCACTTCCATTGAAGAAGTAGTACAACGTCCCTCTAGCTATTGCATTATTGATGAAGTTGACTCTATTTTAATTGATGAAGCACGAACTCCTTTAATTATTTCTGGTCAAGTTGAACGTCCTGTTGAAAAATATACTCAAGCGGCTGAAATAGCCAAAATGTTAGTAAAACAAACATCTGAAGAGGAAAGAGGAGATTATGAAGTTGACGAAAAAGCTCGTAATGTTTTAATGACGGATGAAGGTTTTGCCAAAGCAGAAAAATTACTTGGAGTTGATGATTTATATGATCAACAAAATCCTTGGGCTCATTATATTTTTAATGCCATCAAGGCTAAAGAATTATTTATCGTTGATGTTAATTACATTGTCAGAAATGATGAGGTAGTAATTGTTGATGAATTTACAGGAAGAGTTTTACCAGGCAGACGTTGGAGTGATGGACTTCACCAAGCCATGGAAGCCAAAGAAAATGTACCCATTGAAAAAGAAACCCAAACTTTAGCTAGTATCACTTATCAAAACTTTTTCTTACTTTATCCTAAATTATCGGGCATGACTGGAACTGCTAAAACTGAAGAAACAGAATTTGAAAAAGTTTATAATCTTCAAGTAACAATAATTCCTACTAATCGTATTTCCGAGCGGGTTGATTTACCTGATGCCGTTTATAAAACTGAAGCTGCTAAGTGGCAAGCAGTGGCTACTGAATGTCAAGAAATGCACGAGAAAGGCCGACCTGTCTTAGTTGGTACTACTAGCGTT
Organism: uncultured bacterium; assembly: GCA_964634505.1. Taxonomy (GTDB): domain Bacteria; phylum Cyanobacteriota; class Cyanobacteriia; order Cyanobacteriales; family Cyanobacteriaceae; genus CAZWLZ01. Next base: position 3,390 of record CAZWLZ010000157.1, read on the forward strand.
GAAAAATCTGAATTATTATCTGATTTACTGATAAAAATAGGTATTCCTCATAATATCCTAAATGCTAGACCTGAAAACGTGGAGAGGGAATCTGAAATTGTTGCTCAAGCTGGCCGTAAAGGTACAGTCACGATCGCCACTAATATGGCAGGCCGAGGCACCGATATTATTTTAGGGGGAAATGCTGATTATATGGCACGATTAAAAATTCGTGAGTATTTAATGCCCCAAATTGTTACTCCAGAAGATGATCAATTAATGGCCTCCGTAGCGGGTATTTCAACCCAAAAACCCAAAGGCGAAGGTTTTGCAGGGAATAATAATAACGGCAAAAAAGTTAAAAATTGGAAAGCTAGTCCTGAAATTTTCCCTACGGAAATCTCGGCTAATACTGAAAAAATCTTAAAAGAAGCAGTTAAAATTGCTGTTCAATCTTACGGTGTTCAAAGTTTATCAGAATTAGAAGCAGAAGAAAAAATTGCGGTGGCCGCCGAAAAAGCTCCTACCGATGATCCCGTTATTGAAAAACTTAGAGAAGTTTATAAATTAATTCGTGGCGAATATGAAAACTTTACTAGCAAAGAACATGACACAGTAGTTGATCTAGGCGGACTTCACGTTATAGGTACAGAACGCCATGAATCACGCCGTATTGATAACCAATTAAGAGGTCGTGCTGGGCGGCAAGGTGACCCCGGTTCAACTCGATTTTTCCTTAGTTTAGAAGATAATTTATTAAGAATTTTTGGTGGCGATCGGGTTGCTGGTTTAATGAATGCCTTTAGAGTGGAAGAGGATATGCCCATTGAGTCTGGGATGTTAACTCGTAGTTTAGAGGGCGCACAAAAAAAAGTAGAAACTTTTTATTATGATTCTCGGAAACAAGTTTTTGAATACGATGAGGTAATGAATAATCAACGTCGAGCGATTTATGCTGAACGTAGAAGAGTATTAGAAGGGGCAGATTTAAAAGAACAAGTAATTGAATATGCCGAAAAAACTATGGATGAAATTGTGGACGCTTATATCAATCAAGATTTACCTCCAGATGAATGGGATTTAGAATCATTAGTAGCCAAAGCCCGAGAATTTATTTATTTATTACAAGATATTACTCCTAAAGATTTAGAAGATATGACAGTAATCGAAATTAAAACTTTTTTAGAAGAAGAAGTACGCAAGGCTTATGATTTAAAAGAAAATCAAGTAGAACAAATACAACCAACTTTAATGCGTCAAGCAGAAAGATTTTTTATCCTACAACAAATAGATACTTTATGGCGTGAACATTTACAAGGAATGGATGCTTTGCGAGAATCGGTCGGATTAAGAGGTTATGGGCAAAAAGACCCCTTAATTGAATACAAACAAGAAGGTTATGAAATGTTTTTAGAAATGATGATCGATATTCGCCGTAATGTTGTCTATTCCTTATTTCAATTTCAACCCCAAGGGTAATGGGTAATGGGTAATGAGTAATGGGTAATAGGGGGTAGATAATTTTTTCATAAATCTCTGTTTTTTGAAATATTGAAATAATTTTATGACTCCCCCAATACCTTTTATAGCAACTGACAGATTAGTTAGGACATTTCAATCCTTAATAGCAAGGGGTTTAAACCCCTTGTTAATGTCTCATAGGTTAGAATTTGTTACGATTAATTTTATTAAATCTATATAATTAATTTCCTTCAAAAATATGATAATGTTGTTAAATCGTGAAGTAACAGAAGAAAGACAAAATAAAGCAGAAGAACAAATCAGAGAGCTACATAAAACAGTTGACTACAATACCGTCGAATACCCTATTGAAGTTATTATTGACAAATTTTTAGAAGAAGAAGATGGCTATACAGAATTATTTATTCCCGATTATCAAAGAGAATTTGCTTGGGATGAAATACGTCAATCAAAATTTATAGAGTCTATTTTATTAGGATTGCCTATTCCTTCTATTTATGTAGCAGATATTTCTGAAGAGTTACTTGATCAAAATAATTCAGAAACAGAAGATTTAGCCCGTTGGGAAATTATAGATGGTACTCAAAGAATTCGCACTTTAGCAAGATTTATTAATCAACAATTAAAGCTACAAGGTTTAGAAAAATTAACTGAATTAAATGATTTTTTATTTTCTGATTTACCACTTGCACGTCAACGAAGATTTAAAAGAACATCAATTAGAATTATTGAGTTAACTAAAAATACTGATGAAGAAACTCGTAGAAACTTATTTGAAAGAATAAATAATGGTAGTGTTGAACTAAATGCAATGGAAAAACGTCGAGGAATAAAAAGAGGAAAATTTCTTGATTTGATTGATAAATTAGCTAAACATACTAATTTTATTGAGCTTTGCTCATTTTCAAAAACACAAATTAATTATAAAGATCCTCAAGAATATATATTACGTTTCTTTGCATTTTTAAATAATTATGATAGTGACTACAAAAAATTTACTCCACAAAATATAACGGATTTTCTTGATCAATATTTAGATCAAACAAATCAAAAAAATACCCCTGAACAAATATCAGAGATGGAAAGTGAGTTTAATAAAATGTTAAATTTTGTTGAGATATACTTTCCTAATGGATTTTATCAAGAAAATAAAACAGGGAAAAAACCAGTAACTAGAATTAAATTTGAATCTTTATCGGTGGGAATAGCTTTAGCTTTGAGAGAAAAGCCTAATTTACAACCTACATCAGAAGCTCTTTCTTTGTTAAATTCAGAAGGCTTTAAAAATTCTACAAAAGGTGATGCTAGTAGTTCCAAAAAGAAAGTTATTCATAGAATTAACTATGTTAGAAGTATGCTTTTGGGAGAATAAGAATAAGTGCAAACAGTTTTAGATGATTTTAAGAAAAGAGCAAAAGAAGTTACTGATTATGTTGTTTTTATCAAAGATTTAGAAGAGCAAAAAATTAAAATAAGTAACAACAAAAAATTATCACAAATAGATATTGAATTATTAAAAACTTTAAAAGCTACAGCCTATTTATTATTATATAATTTGATAGAGTCAAGTATGAGACTTGCAATCGAATATATTTTTGATGAGATAATAGCAAAAAATGTATCTTTTGATAATATTAGACAAGAATTAAAAAAATTAATTTGGCAAAATATTAAAAATAAATCTGTCGATCAACTAACAAAAAATATTAATAACGTTGTCACGGATATTATTAATGCCAGTTTTGATTCTAGTAAGTTATTTTCAGGAAATGTGGATGCCAAAGTAATAAAAGAAACTGCAAAAATTTATGGATTTTCTGATAAAACTGATGATGATAAAACTAGAGGCGGAGTAGATTTACTTTCAATAAAAACTAAGAGAAATGATTTAGCTCATGGATGGAAATCTTTTAATGATCTTGGAAAAGATGCAACGGGTGAAAATTTAGTAGAAATTAGTAAAAGAGTTATTGAATATTTAAGACAAATTCTAAAAAATATTGAGCAATATTTAAGCAAAGAAGAATATTTAGAGTCAAAGATAAAAAGATGAGCTTAATCTTAAATGGAGATCGCCATTTATAAAATAAAAAATTAAAGTTCTCTATTAGGCAAAGATTGAAGATTAGCGGAGGCATTTCTACGCCACATTGCTGGTTTAATACGGCGTAAAGCAGAAGCTCGAAAACGAGAATCCCATTCACTTTCACTAAGATTCGCTAAATCTTGTAACGGGGGTGCAATATTATGAGGATAAGGAAAAAACTCTTTTATATCAGTTATTTTGGCAAATCTTTGATTCCAAGGGCAAACATCTTGACATATATCACAACCTGCTACCCAGCCTTGTAAGTTATTAGTAATATTCTCAGGTAAATTCTCCTCTCTATTTTCAATTGTATGATATGCTATACACTTATTCGCATCAATTACAAAAGGTTCAACAATTGCTTGAGTTGGACAAGCGTCTAAACATCTAACGCAAGTGCCACAATGGTTACTATGAGACTGATCTGGTTTTAAAGGAATATTAATTAAAATTTCTCCTAAAAATACCCAACTACCATATTCTTTAGTAATAAGATTGCCATTTTTACCAATCCAACCAATACCACTTTTTTGAGCCCAGACTTTATCATGAATTGGGGCAGTATCAACACAATATTTAGTTTTAATGGCATCATTTTGATTATTTAACCATTCCGATAAAACTTTTAATTTTTTTCTGATAATTCGATGATAATCTCTTCCCCAACCATAACGAGAAATTTTACCGATTTCAGGATTTTGTGAATGTTCAAAAGGTGTATAGTAATTTAAGGCGACACAAATCACAGATTGAACTTCACTCATTAATTGACGAATGTCTGTTCGTTTTGGATTGTTCATCCAAGCCATATCGGCGTTATAATCCTTGTCTAACCAGTTTTTTAAGTAGTCTTGGTTTTGTTTGATGTGATCATCGTCAATATTGGTAATGCCTACTTTATGAAATCCAATTTCTAAGGCTTTTTTTTTAATATCGGTAGCGATTGGAAAAGGGGAACAGACAAAATTCATATAGATGGGATCATTGATGATAAACTGATTAATTGTCAATTATACCCTTTTCTCTATTCAATTTAGATTATCAAAGTTTTTATACTGGTAAAAATGGAATTAAAAATAGGTTGGTTATATCCTAATTTAATGAGTACTTATGGCGATCGAGGCAATGTTATTTGTCTGCAACGTCGTTTACAATGGCGTAATATCGGCGTTTCTATTGTTCCTTTAGCTCAAGAAACTCCTATTTCTGATTTTTATGAAGTTGGTTTTATTGTCGGTGGTGGCGCGCAAGATCGACAGCAGGAAATTGTGATGCGAGAGTTGAAAGGAGAAA
>CAZWLZ010000158.1:0-8212 GCA_964634505.1 uncultured bacterium
AAGCATCAGTATAGTTAGGATTAAGTTTGAGGGCTTGGGTATAATCGGCGATCGCCATTTTGAAATAAGAATATTGTAAGTTAAAGGAGGCTAGATTAAACATTAACTAATAATTGACTACAATTGTTTTAGGTTAATGATGTACAGGTTTCGTGTCTGTCACCCAATACCCCAACACCCCAACACCCCAATACCCTAACTCTGTTCAATTTAACTGATTTTTAGAAAGTCGTTTTTCCCACCAGATGGGAATTACAATCCAACCAATTACTCCTAATAAAGCAACAACACCAAACTTAGCAACCCAAGTAACTAACATTTCTAAGGGAATTACTTTGCCTACAAAAAAAGCAAGGGTTACCATAATGGAAGCCCAAGCAGTTGCACCAGCTAGATTATAAGCAAAAAACTTTAAATAAGGCATTTGAGCAATTCCTGCCATAGGACCTGCAAAAATTCTTAACAAAGTAATAAAACGCCCAAAAAATACCGCTTTAGCTGCATTTTTACTAAATTCTTCTTTGGCTTTTTCTAATTCTATTTCTTTTATTCTAAAAAGACTACCCATTTTTAGCATTAATTGCCAACCGCCAAATTTACCGATAGCATAACCAATATTATCCCCTAAAACCGCTCCGGCGATCGCCGTAACTAATACTAACCAATAATTTAATTCGTTACTACCTGCTAAAAAACCGCCCACAATAGTAATGGTTTCACCCGGAATAGGTATTCCAGCATTTTCTAACATAATACCTAAAAAAACTGCACCATAACCGTATTGATGAGCTATTTCTTGGATTTTTTCTAAGGAAAGAAATTCTAAAGCCATGAAGATTTGAGTAAATTTATCTATAATAAAAATATTTTAGCTTATAAAAAGGCATTAGGTATTAGGTATTGGGTAATAGTTAATGGGTAATAGGTTATAAGAAGTGTTAGAAGTTATAAAATTATTTCAAAACTTCAAATTTTAATTAATAATAAATGAAGACAAATCAAAAAAGTAACCAAATTATGACAGAAATTTTACCCCTTCAAGACGATATTAAACAAACTTCTTTTCGTGGCGATCGCCAAACTCCGCAGGATGATTACCGCAAAATAGAAAAACATAAGTTAACTCCCATGTATCAACACTATGTAGAGGTTAAAAATCAATATCCTAATGCGTTACTTTTATATAGAGTAGGTGATTTTTTTGAGTGTTTTTTTCAAGATGCGGTGACGATCGCCCAAGAATTAGAGTTAGTTATTACGAGCAAAGAGGGGGGGCAAGAAGTGGGACGTATCGCTATGACTGGAGTACCTCATCATGCCCTAGATCGTTACGCTAGAGTGTTAGTAGAGAAAGGTTATGCCGTAGTTATCTGTGATCAAGTAGAAGATGCGGCGATCGCCGCAGCGGAAAAGCGGATTGTCAAAAGGGATATTACTAAATTATTAACTCCCGGTACGATTACAGAAGATGAAATGTTATCTTCTAAAAAAAATAATTTTCTCGCCTCGGTAGTAATCGCTAATAATCATTGGGGGTTAGCTTATGCAGATATATCCACAGGGGAATTTTTTACTACCCAATCTAGTAATTGTGAATCATTAACTACAGAATTATTACGCCTTCAACCAGCAGAAATTTTATTTCCAACTAATGCACCCGATTTGAATAAATTATTACGGCCAGGGGAAAAAAATCAAGATATTCCCGAATTTTTACCCAATCAATTTTGTTACTCTTTGCGATCACCAAAAACTTTTGATATACATGAAGCAAAGCCAAAACTATTAGAAGAATTTAAGCTAAAATCCTTAGAAGGTATAGGCTGTGAACATTTACCTCTAGCCATTAGGGCAGCAGGAGGCCTATTAGAATATGTCCAAGAAACCCAAAAAGCCAATAAAGTACCCTTACAACCCTTACGCACTTATAATATTACTGATTTTTTGGTGATAGATGCCACCACCAGACGCAATTTAGAAATTACTCAAACCGTTAGAGATAGCACTTTTCACGGTTCATTATTATGGGCATTAGATCAAACTTGCACAGCGATGGGAGGAAGGGCATTAAGACGTTGGTTATTACAACCGTTATTAGATAAAAAAGCGATTTTAGCTCGTCAAGAAACCATCGCTGAGTTAATCGAAAAAATGGAATTGAGACGGGAATTAAGGAAATTATTAAAAACAATTTACGATTTAGAGAGAATTACGGGGAGAGTAGGTGCTGGAAGTGCCAATGCTAAAGAATTACTCAATTTAGCTGACTCTCTTTTGAAATTAAAAGATTTAGCTTATCTCGCCAATGAAGGAAAATCACCTTATTTTAAAGCCTTGCAAAATGTGTCTCCAGAATTAGAAGATTTAGGCAAAGAAGTGGTACAACATTTAGTAGAAGTGCCTCCGATACACCTCAAAGAAGGAGGTATTATTCGAGCTGGAGTTAATGAAGCATTAGATAAAATGCGTATTTTAATTGATGGTGATAAGGAATGGTTAGCTAATTTAGAAGCAACGGAAAGAAAACGAACAGGTATTGTCCATTTGAAAGTAGGTTATAACAAAACTTTTGGTTATTATATCAGTATGCCACGATCTAAGGCTGATCTCGCTCCTGAGAATTATCAACGGAAACAAACTTTATTGAATGAAGAAAGATATATTACATCTGAATTGAAAGAAAAGGAAAATCGTATTTTAAATGCCAAAAGTGAACTTAATAAATTAGAATATGATATTTTTGCTGATTTGAGATCGAAAGTTGCTAGAAAAGCTCAAGAAATTCGTCAAGTAGCTAAAGCAGTGGCGGCTATGGATGTATTAACAGGATTAGCTGAATTAGCTATCTATCAAGATTATTGTTGTCCAGAAATTACTGAAACTAGAGAAATTAGTATTATTAATGCACGACATCCTGTAGTAGAAAAAATTGTGGGCTTCGGTTTTTTTGTGGCGAATGACACCCATTTAGGGGGCGAGAATACCCCTGATTTAATCATCTTGACGGGGCCTAATGCTAGTGGGAAAAGTTGTTATTTACGTCAAGTAGGCTTAATTCAGTTAATCGCCCAAATTGGTAGTTATATCCCTGCTTCCTCTGCTAAATTAGCTATTTGCGATCGCATTTTTACTAGGGTAGGTGCAGTTGATGACATCGCTACGGGGCAATCAACTTTTATGGTGGAAATGAACGAAACCGCTAATATTATTAATCATGCTACGGCTAAATCCTTAGTATTACTTGATGAAATCGGTCGAGGTACGGCTACTTTTGATGGTTTATCTATTGCTTGGGCAGTGGCTGAATATTTGGCGATCGCCATTCAATCAAGAACTATTTTTGCTACCCATTACCACGAATTAAATGAATTAGCTTCCATTTTAGAAAATGTAGCTAATTATCAAGTGACGGTAGAAGAGTTGCCTAATGAGATTGTATTTTTGCATAAAGTGAAGCCGGGGGGTGCCGATAAATCCTATGGCATTGAGGCAGGTAGATTGGCTGGATTACCCGATGTAGTAATCAAAAGGGCAAAACAAGTAATGAGTCAAATTGAAAAACATAGTACATTGGCCATCGGTTTAAAGGAAGGAATTAAAAAGCGTAATCCTAATGATAAGCAAGAAAATAAACAAGATATGATGAGTCAATTAGGTATTTTTGAGTAGAATTGTTAACTAAACTGTGGCAGACTAATCCAGCCTGTCTTTTCTTGATCAGATTTTATGTTAGGAAAAAAGATCAATTTTAAATTAATAAACTATTATAAATAGAAAGAAAATCTAAAAACATTAAAACCATCATGAATCAACAAGAAAATCTAAATCAATTATGCTGCCCAGATGAGTTAGAAGAATTTTTTTGTTTAGCTTTAGATTTACTTTGTATTGCTGATATTGAAGGTAATTTAATTAGGGTTAGTCAGTCTTGGGAATCTGTTTTGGGCTATTCTACTCAAGAATTAGAACAAGGTAATGTTGTGGATTATATTCATCCTGATGATTTAAAAATAACTTTTGAGGAATTAGCCAAATTAAAAAGAAAAGAAACAATTAGTACTTGTGTTAATCGTTACCGTCATCAAGATGGTAGTTATCGGACGATAGAATGGCGATCGCAAATTTTTGATAATTTAATTTATGCAACAGGCAGAGATATTACAGAAAGAAGACAACTTGAAATACAATTTAAAAAAAACCAAGAATTATTAACTCAAACCAGTGAACTAGCAAGAGTAGGAGGATGGGAAGTTGATCTAATTACCAATGAGTTAATATGGACGGATATGACCAAAATTATCCATGATTTACCCTTAAATTATCAGCCTACTTTAGAAGAAGCGATTAATTTTTATAAAGACGAAGAAACAAGAGAAATAGTTAAAAAAGCCATTAATAATGGGATTAATTGTGGACAATCTTGGTATTTTGAATTACAAATAATTACAGCAAGAAGACGAGAAATTTGGGTAAGGGCCATCGGCAAAGCAGAATTTAAAGAAGGAAAATGTATTAGAATTTATGGCATCATTCAAGATATTGATAGTCGCCGAAAATCAGATTTAGCCTTAAGAGACAGTGAAGAATTTTTAAAACAAATTTTTGATAATTTACCTTTAATGGTATTCGTTAAAGATGCTGAAAATTTAACATTTCTTAAAATTAACCAAGCGGCAGAAACGATTATAGGCTTAAAAAAAGAAGATTTATTAGGGCATAATGATTATGATTTTTTTGGACAAGAAGAGGCTGATTGTTATAGAGATATAGATCAAAAAGTTTTAGAAAAAAAAGAATTAATCAAAATCGAAGAAAAAATTAATAGTTTAACTCTCGGTGAACGTATTTTACATACTCGAAAAATTCCCATACTAGATTATAGTGGGCAACCCAAATATTTATTAGGAATTTCTGAAGATATTACCGAACAAAAAAAAGTTGAAATTGAATTAAAGAAAACCAGAGAATTATTAGCACAAACTAACACCGTTGCTAAAGTAGGGGGTTGGGAATTTAATTTAATTACTCAAGAAATATATTGGACAGATATTACCTATCAAATTCATGAATATCCAAGAGATTTTCAACCAACATTAGAAAATGTAATCGCTTCTTATAAAGAAGGAGAAAATCGAAATAAAATGTCCATGGCTATTCAAAACGCCATAACCGAAGGCATCCCCTTTGAATTGGAATTACAATTAATTTCAGGTATGGGGAGAGAACTATGGATTAAAATAATTTGCCAAACAGTGATCGAAGAAGGCAACTGTATCAGAATTTATGGTACTTGTCAAGATATTGATCAACAGAAAAAACAAGAAATTGCTCTAGCAGAAAAAAGTCAAGAGTATAATAAATTAGTGTCAACTATTCCTATTGGTATCTATAAATTGAACAAAAATAAAACTTTTGCTTATGTTAGTTCAGTATTTTGTGAAATGCTTAATCAAACTGAAGAAAACATTTTGATTAATCCTTATTCAGTCATTAATTTGATACACCCTGAGGATATAGATAATTTTATGATCGAGAATGATAAGGCCTTAGATCAATATTTACCTTTTAATCAAGAAGCAAGATTTATTATCAATGGAGAAACTCGTTGGTTACAAATGCGTTCAACTCCGCAAGAAGATAAAGACGGTAATTGGTATTGGTTTGGGACGCAAATAGATATTACTAAAGAAAAAATTGCGGAACTTGAATTAATAGAGACAAAAACTAAATTAGAAAGTATTTTAAACTATTTAGAAGACTGTATTTGGTCGGTTAGTATGCCTGATCAAAAAACTTTATTTGTAAGTCCGGGGGTAGAACAAATTTATGAAGTTCAGATCGCCACTTGGATCGAAGATTCTTCTTTATGGCATGAGCTTATTCACCCCGAAGATAAAGGAATTATTGATATTATTTGGCATAATCTTAATACTAAAGGATATTCAGAAAGCGAATATCGCATTATTAGTGGTGGTAACAACGTAAAATGGATTTCTAATAAAAGCCGTTTAATTAAAAATAATTTTGGTGAAATTATTCGTGCAGATGGAATTATCAGAGATATTACCGCTCAACAAGAAGCAAAAATTGCCTTAATTGAAAGCGAAAGAAAACTTAAAAATTTAATTACCAATATGCCAGGGGTAGCTTATCAATGTGCTAATGATCGATTTTATACTATCAATTTTATTAGCGATGAAATTGAACGCCTTACCCGTTATAAAGCGGAGGACTTTATTAATCAAAAAATTAATTTTGCTAATATAATTCATCCTGACGATTTAAGGAAGGTAAATGACAATGTAGAAGCCTCTTTAATTAATCATATTCCTTATGAAATGGAATATCGTTTACTTTGCCAAAAAGGTCATATTATTTGGGTATATGAACGTGGTAAAGGAGTTTTTGATGATCAAAATAATTTACTTTATTTAGAAGGGGTAATTTTTGATATAACTCAACAAAAAAATGTTGAAGAAGAATTGCTCACAAGAGAGAAGATGTTATCAGCTATTTCTCAAGCTACTAAAGAATTATTAACCAATAAAAATGTTGATCAGGCAATCGCCAACGGTTTAAGTATTTTAGGAAAAGGAATAAAAGCAGATCAATCCTATTATTTTTCCATTGAAGAAGAAGACAATAATTATTATTGTTACCATCAATACGAATGTTTTATAGACGACAGACAACCAATAAAAAAACACCCTCAGTTACAAAAATTTGATCTTAACGTTTTCCCAGAAGCGGGAAAATCAATGATTAAAGGAGAAACTTTTCAAATTTTCCTTAAAGATATTGCCGAAGATGTCCCTTTAAAATCAATGTTTATTGAACAAAAAATTAAATCCTTTATTTTAATCCCCTTTTTATTTGATAATAAGCCTCAAGGATTTATTGGATTTGATGACTGTCAAAAAGAAAGAATTTGGTCAACAGCCGAAATATCCTTACTTTCAAGTTTTGCTGATAGTATTGCTTCGGCGATCGCCCGTAAAGCATTAGAAGAAAATTTATTACAAGCTAAAGAAAACGCAGAAAAAGCAAATCAAACTAAAACAGATTTTATAGCCGCCATGAGTCATGAAATTCGTACCCCACTAACCTCCGTTATTGGATATACCGACTTATTATTAACCAGTCACCTTGATTCTACGAACTACGAATATCTTGAATCGGTAAATAACTCAGCCAAACTTTTAAAAGCATTAGTAAATGATGTCTTAGATATTGCCCAAATTGAAGCAAAAAAATTAGAACTAGCCATAGGTATACATGATATTTGGGATTTATCTAATCAAGTAATAAAAATGTTTCGGCCTCAAGTTAATCAAAAAATAGAATTAGTATTAAATTATGAGCAAAATGTACCAAGATTTGCTTTTGTTGATAAAATGCGTTTAACTCAAATCTTAATTAACCTTGTGGGTAATGCCAGTAAATTTACCGAAAAAGGAAAAATTGAACTTAAAGTTAATTTAATCGAAAAAGATTTAGAAAATAACAAATCACAAATTGAGTTTTCCGTCATCGATACAGGCATTGGCATTGCAGAGGAAAACCAACAACAAATATTTGAAGCCTTTACTCAAGAAAACAATTCTATTGCCCGTAATTATGGAGGTAATGGTTTAGGTTTAACAATTTCTACTAAATTATTAGCTTTAATGAATAGTCATTTAGATTTAGAAAGTAAACAAGGAATAGGAAGTCGTTTTTTCTTTACACTCTGGATAGAAACACTTGACACACATATAAATTTATCTTCTCCCACAGAGACAAACATCAATAATCAAGTAGAAATCAACTGGCATCAATTACCCGTAACAATTTTAATTGCTGAGGATAATAAAGTTAATCTAAAATTAATCAAATTAACTCTGAAAAAAATATTACCCAATGTACAAGTGATTGAAGCTGAAAATGGACAAGAAGCTATTGAATTATTTTTGCAAAATTCACCCGATTTAATTTTAATGGATATAAATATGCCTATAATGAACGGTGATCAAGCAACAAAAAGAATTAGAAATCAAGAAAAAGAGAATCATCATATTCCCATTATTGCACTAACGGCTAATCTTTCTAAGGAAAAATATCGTTATCTCGAAGCAGGGATGAATGATTATTTAAGTAAACCAATTGTACTTGATGAATTAACTGAACTCTTAAAATATTATCTACAGAAGAAGGTAATAGGTAATAGGGAATG
>CAZWLZ010000159.1:0-8170 GCA_964634505.1 uncultured bacterium
ATGGGATTTGAACCCACGACCAATTGATTACGAATCAACTACTCTACCAACTGAGCTACATCGGCACGATTTAAGATTGTAACTTAAATAGATACAAAAAAACTTTTTTTTCATAATTATTTACAAACAAAAATTTGAAAATATAAATAAGTTAATTAGAAGAAATATTACTAAATATATATTTTTATCCTAACTAACTTATTTAAGATGATTATCAGAATTAATTTTATTGATTTAAAACATCTTTTTTATGTTGAGTTGAATTAGCAATTTCTCCTACTTCTGCAATCAATTCATCAGATATGCCTAATTCTTTTAATGTAGCAACTAAATTTTCCACAACAGCATCAAAATGTTGTCCATTCAAACCCATTTCTGTTACTAACTTTTGATGAGATTCTCGCATAGTACGTCCATCATATTTTGAAGTTCCTCCAAAAGCATAAGTTAAAAATGCCTTTTGATGTTCTTTTTGTTTTACCATATCAGTATCTTTAAAAAAATGATTAATACGGTCATCACTTAATACTTTTTGATAAAAATTGTCGACTGCTAAATTTACAGCTTCTTCCCCACCGAGTTTTTCAAATAAAGTGGACATCGTTCTCCTTTGTTGGTAATAAAAAATTTCCCTACTTCATTATCCATGAATTGATTTAAAATATAGAATACTTTATAAATTCTTTAGGTTCTTAAATAACTATGAAAATGGCGATCGCCCAATTAAATCCAATTATTGGTGATATTTCAGGCAATGCAGAGAAAATTTTAACTGTTGCCAAACAAGTAGTAAAAGAAAAAGTCAATTTATTATTAACACCAGAATTGTCCTTATGTGGTTATCCCCCCAAAGATTTATTATTAAATAATAGTTTTCTTAATAATTTACAATCAAAATTATTAGAATTAGTCGAAAAATTACCCCCTAATTTATCAGTTTTAGTTGGCACAGTTACTCTTAATGAAAATGCAAATTTAAAAGGAGAAAAACTCTTATATAATAGTGTCGTTTTAATTGAAAATAATCACATAAGTAACGTATTTCATAAATGGCTACTACCTACTTATGATGTTTTTGATGAACAGCGTTATTTTTCTTCCGCAGAAAATTTGAACTATTTTATGTTAAATAATATTAAAATAGGAGTAACAATTTGTGAAGATTTATGGAATGATGAACAATTTTGGGGTAAGAAAAACTATGCCATAAATCCCTTAGGAGAATTAGCAAAAATAGGCTGTAATTTAATTATTAATTTATCTGCTTCTCCCTTCGTTATCGGTAAACAAATTACCAGAGAAAAAATATTAAATCATGCTATCAATCGTTATCGAATACCTATTATTTATACTAATCAAGTAGGTGGAAATGATGATTTAATTTTTGATGGGAATAGTGTCGGTTTTGATCAAGACAATCAAATTATTTTTAGGGCAAAATCCTATCAAGAAGACCTAATAATTTGTGAATATTTGGAAGATAAAAAAGAATTTTTACCCACAATTATCAACACTTTACCTACTACCAAAGAAGAAGAAATTTTTAACGCTTTAGTATTAGGAATTAAAGATTATGCTAAAAAATGTGGTTTTGAAAAAGCTATCTTAGGTTTAAGTGGTGGAATTGATTCAGCCTTAGTATTGGCGATCGCCACTGAAGCCTTAGGAAAAAACAACATTTTAGCGGTATTAATGCCATCTCCTTATAGTTCAAATCATTCGATCAAAGATGCCCAAGATTTAGTTACAAATTTAGGAGTTAATAGCGAAATTTTACCAATTGAAGACTTAATGAAAACCTATGATCAAACCTTACAATCTTTATTTATTAATACAGAATTTGGTATCGCTGAAGAAAATATACAATCAAGAATTAGAGGTAATTTATTAATGGCATTAGCCAATAAATTTAATTATTTATTACTTTCAACAGGCAATAAATCAGAAATGGCCGTTGGTTATTGCACTCTTTACGGAGATATGAATGGAGGCTTATCCGTAATATCTGATGTACCAAAAACCCTCGTTTTTTCCTTATGTAATTGGTTAAATAAAGAACATGAAATTATTCCCCTTAACATAATCACAAAGCCTCCCAGTGCCGAATTAAAACCAAATCAATTCGATCAAGACTCCTTACCGCCCTATGATATTTTAGATGATATTTTAGAACGATTTATTAATCAGCATCAATCCCCACAAGATATAGCAAATTCAGGGCATGATCTAATTATGGTAAAAAAAATTATAAAATTAATTTATCAAGCTGAATTTAAACGAAAACAAGCCCCTATTGGATTAAAAATTACAGACAGGGCATTCGGAACAGGTTGGAGAATGCCCATTGCTAGTCGTTGGTTTTAAATATTTTGAACCTAAAATAATCGAAATCTTAGAGGGAGTAATGCAATCGTAGAAATACATTTTGGGCAAGGGGCGTTAACCCCTTGTTCACGTTCTAACACTTTGGGCTACTGGTCTATAAATTTGAAAAATCTCTTAAATATAACTGATATTAATTAATTTTTAAACTTCCGTTAAAAACCCCATTAAACTACTTAAAAAAGAGGAACTTAAACCACTATTAACAACAGCATTACCAGCAATTTCTTCAGATAAAGAATCATCTTCAAGTTTTTCCTCTATATTTACAGCCTCAAGCAAATTGACCATAGGGATTTCTTGAACTAAACCAATAGCAATAAGTCTAAAACCCAATTCTTTAGTCTTCTCTAAAGAAATCTCTAATTGTTCACTAATAGACTTAACTGTAGTCAGTCCATCACTTAAATCCCAAACTTGTTTTTCCAATGCGTTAATAGTGATCGTTGGTGTACCTTCTACCGTATTTTTTAAAGCAGATGTAGCCTCTGGTAACTTCGACATTAAACCAGACCAATCCCTTAAAGCCCTTAATCCCGCCAAAGTTAAATCCGTACCCGGACTACTTAAACCAGTCATCTCAGCAAAAGGCAAAATACTATTTTCTTGAAACTCAAAATAGGCATCTTGGAGTTGAAAAAGATCACAAACAGGCTTCATTATTTGAGCATAAAACAACATTTTAAGTTGATCAGCATCCAAAAAACCATTCGACTTTAAAGACAAGCCAAAAGGTGCATCCATTGCATAAACCTGATTTGTATAGTTCAAAATATCAGAATTTAACCATTTTTTTTGATCAATCAAATTAAATAAACCCTTTCCATTATCTATATTTGAAGCTCCAACAATCCTTCCTTGACGAAACCAAACATAGTGATTTTTTTGCTCTGGCAAAGAGTCCACCATACTTAAATCTAAGTTCAGTGTGCCTGTTTTTTGTCCTTGATCTAAAAATTGGAACAATTCCGGCAAAGAAAATTCCCTTAAATAACCAGTTATAGTCATAACAATTTTTTCTTTTTTGATCCTGTTTGCATTATAAACCAATTAGCTATATATACTCTGAAAATTTATTAATGTTATATTTTGATAACAATTTAAACAAAAATTTAAACTCTACAAGCCTGCATTAATTGTTGAACTATAACAATAATACTTTGTGCTACTGAACCAGATTTATTAGCATTAACTTTAATCATGGGAGGAATTTTTTGCCCTTCTTTAAATCCTAAAGCTAAAGCTAAATTTTCTTCAGGCCAAGCACCCGGACAATCAATATGAGTCATGCCAATTACCATGGGTATTTTAGTTCGCTGATTCATAAAATTAAGAATTCTACGAGCGTTAATAAATTCACTGGGACGATGGGCTGGAACTAATAAAATATAAGCATGGGCTTTACGAATCAAAATGTCCCACATAAAATCAAAACGAGATTGTCCAGGAGTACCATATAAATGTAATGCCATATTTGGATTAAATTGCAGTCTTCCAAAATCAAAGGCGACAGTAGTTTTTTGTTTTAATAAACTTGTCTCATCCGTTGCTATTCTATCGGTGTCCACCACTTCAATTTCACTGATACTACGAATATATGTAGATTTTCCTGCACCTACTGGCCCAGTTACTACCAATCGCATTATTTCCATTAAATTTTACTCCTTAGTACAACTGTATAAATTCTATCGAAATATTATTAATTAATTATTACTAATATTTTATGATCTTTATTAAGTAACATAATGTTAGTTCGATTTAAGAAAAATTTAAACCAATTTTCGACAAACAATAAGGCTTTAATCTAAAAAATAATAGTTTCAGCTTATCTCGAATTTACGTTAAATAACAAATTTTTCCTAATCTTAGAGTAATTCTGAGGACTATTCAGTCGATTTGTACTCAGAAATTAACAAGGGTTTTAACCCCTTGTTAAAAAACCCTATACTGTAATTGATGATTTAACCCATTGCTGGTTTTAATTCACCCAAAGCTCGTTTTATTTCTAGCATTAAAATACCTTGTTTAACAGCCTTTGATGCTAAAACTAGGAATACTGCATCCGCACCACAACTGGTAAGTACACCATAACCAGTTTCTCCTTCTACATAAATTTGGTCGATACTTCCTCTAGCAAGTTCTTTACCAATACGTTCGCCTAAAGATAACATAGCAGCAGACATAGCTGCTACTCTTTCTTCATCCATACCGCTAGGAAGACTAGAAGCCAACGCTAAACCGTCAGGAGTAACTAAAGAAGCACCTTGTACATCATTAGTTCCAGAAACAAAGTTATCTAAAACACTTGTTATTTTTTTTACGTCAATACCCATTTTTCTATCCTAAAAAGTTGTGAATTGTTCAATTATTTTGATTTACAATTTGTAATATAATCTACATGGAATCAGCACCAGTAGAGATTAAACGTTTAAATAAGCCTTCCGTCCATCCTGTTTCTCTTAATACTGAAGCAGAAGTAACTTCAACGTAAGCCTGTTCGATAAATGCTAAATCAATCATACAAATTTTAGCTAAAGATTCTTTTACTTTTTCATCTTTACCATCAGCTTTAATTCTTTCTTCTACTGCTCGTATTACAGTTGCCATAGCAGGTACTACGTGTTGAGGACCAATACCAATACGAACATGAATTAAACCTATACGCCAACGAATTTTAGCATATTCAGTTCCCCAATTATCAATTCCTGTAAACATTTCAGCGAACCAATCAACAAAAGTTGCGTGTAAACGTTCCATTCTACCTTCTTTTTCTTGAAGAATGGCATTCATTTCTGCATCTCTACCTAAAAATTTATAGAAGATGTCCGCCATATCGACACCAATACTTTTCCCCCAGTCAGCATTAGATTTTAATACTGATTTATCCTCTTCAGAAAATACCATTCTGTCCTGCATTTTTTTGAAAAAATCTTGCGGATCTAAAGCCACTTTTCTGTCTCCTAAATTACATTTTTCATAATTTTTATTATGATTATTTAAAATGATTAAATTGAATCATTCAGATATTAAAGATATGACGTAACAGTATATTTACTTAGTTGTTTTCTCTTTAATTATCTGACTTTATTGTTACTCAAAATAATTATTTTAGGATCGAAAATATATAAATCTTTACGTTAAAAAAACGCTGAAAAATTTTTGATTTATTTAAACTAAATATAGTTATAATTTTATGGCTAAAAATTTAATTCAATTTGCAAGATATTATTTTTAGATGCTAAATATTTTTTAAGGTAATGATACTGAAAAAATTTTTTGATTATTAAACTAAATTAAAATTAGAAGAATTCATTTTGTTTGAGACGTTACCTAAAGGTAAAAACACAGTTAAAATTTCTGCCTGTTTTGGTTTTTGTCTTACAATTAATTTACCTCCCAAAGCATGAAAAATATTTTTAGTTGCATCTAAATTAAGATATAAACTGCCTGTATCTGGTTGAAAAGAAAGAAATTGTCCTAAGGATTTTACGTTATGTTGTTCATAATTTCCCTCTGGTAAAAACTGTAATTTTAATTGATTTCCTGCGGTGGAGATAATCATTTTAATGGTGTTTCCACTGGGAATATTACGGGTAAACTTTTCAATTAAACCTGTTAAAATTTGAGTCAAAACGTCTGAATCACTAACGATTTGAGGTAATTTTTGAGGTAAAACAATATCCAAATTTATATTCCGTCTTTTGGCTTGTTTTATCCAAGCTGGAATATTATTAGTAAATAATTGATCTAAAGAAATAGGAATTAATTTTACTTGGTTTGTTTTGATCGATTGATTTTGTAATTCGGTTGCTTTAAAAATTAACTCCATTCTGTTAATTTGTTCACTACATTCTTGATCAATTATTTCTAAATGTTTGATTAAATCAGGGGTTAATTTTGCTCTTTTTAAAAGTAATTTTGTAATAGTTTTTATTGTGGTTAGAGGAGTTCTAATTTCGTGGGTTAAGGCTTTTAATAATTCTATCTCTGGTAAAGGTTTCAAGGGTATTTTTGTTAAAGAAATTCCTTGGGATTTATTATTAATATTAGATGATATTTTTTCTTGTTCTTTTAAATTATTAATTGAGCTTATTTTTGTAGAAATTTTATCTACAAAAAGACGACTAAATTTAGTAATTACATTATAGTTAGGATTTGAAAAATTTAGCTTATTAATTATTTTTTCTAATTCTAATAATTGATGATAATGATTAATCCATAATCTTGATTTTAAAATTAACCAAACTTTTTTGATTATTTCAGGGGAGAAAGAAAAGTAAAATTTGGCTAAACCTTCTTTATCTTGTCCTAAAAGTAAAATTAAAGCAAATTTATCTGTAAATAATAAACAAAATTCTTCTTCTTTTAATATGTCGTTACTCATTAAGGAAAATTCCATTATTTGATCATTAAAATCAAATTGTTTAGGGCATACTTGATTACATGGCATTAATGCCATCCTAGATTTATTAATAGTAAATATGCTTTTTTTTAAAGAAGAATTAAGTTTTTTATTATTAATGATGGGAATAATTGAAGATAACATTAAACTGTTATTTTTAGATGGATTATTGTCAGAATTATTTAAGGTAGATAGTAAAAATTCTTCTATACAATTCACCGCACTATACCATTGATTAGTTGCTTCAATCGTTGCTTTTTCTTTTTTTTCTTGAGAAATGATTTGAGAATTAAAACTAATTTCGTCCGATTTAGATAATAATTCTCCTGTTAATTCGTCGTAATTCAAAAAAATATCACTGATTTTTAAGGCTAAGTAATCGGATATAATCATTTTTTATAATTAGAATATTAATTAATTTTTATTACTAGAAAAAGACTTACGCATTTAAAGGGTAAAATAATGCTTTTAAGATTCACAATGAGTGATCAGTTTTTTATGAAATAAAGATTTAAGTGGTTATTGCATAAATCTTTCTTACTTATTATTTTATCTGAATTATTATTGATATTTAAGGTGGTATAACCGAACGATTTTTTTTAATATATACTTTAAACGGTAAAAAAAATACACTGTTGATGGTTTAGGTTTGCAATATGTCACTTAACTAGGAATTAAGCTTTTATTAGATTTTATATCTAACCTTAGTTAAGATTTTGTTGAATTTTATACCTAATATTAGTTAGAGTTTGGTTGGGTTTCGTGCCTAATTTTGCTTAAAGTTTAGTTGGGTTTCGTATCTCAACCCAACCTACAATAAGAAGAGATTAATAACAATTTTATAATGATTTCAAATATTAAAATTTATACGCAAATAGATAAGGCTACATTCTGGTTAAGTAAATATAAAGGAGGTAAGCCTTTATTTGCTTGTGTATTAGGTTTTACTGCAACGGGTTTAATTGATGGCATTTCAGCGGCGGGTTTAACTCCCTCTGATAGGCAATATACGGCTTTAGCAGATGCTGAATTTCTCATTAATGGCAATCTTCTTAATCCTAAGTATTCTTTACCCCCTCTTACGGTGGGTGCTTCTCCTGTTTTAATTTCTCGTGCAGTTACTGCAAATTTTAATATTCCTATTTATTTATTTAATACGGGTTTACCTCATCCTACTTCGGTTTTTTCCTATGATATAGGGGGAATTTGCGCTAATTGTGTTTCTACTGGTTTGGCTTTACCTTTAATGATGGTTAAAAGTTTATATCAAAAGGGCTTGGAATGGGGGGAAAATTTGGCAAATTTGACTACATTTGACTATCTTGTTGTGGGGGAGTGTGTAGTAGGAGGTACGACTACTGCCCTTGCTGTTTTAACGGGTTTAGG
>CAZWLZ010000160.1:0-3921 GCA_964634505.1 uncultured bacterium
CTGCCTCGATCATTTCGTTGGCAATCTCAGCATAGGCTCGAATTAAACTGGCTACTAATTTATAAAAGCTAAATCTTTTTTCTTCATTCTTTTTGAGATCATCGGCGTTTTGAGAGTTTCCGCAAAAATAATCAATATAGGCGGCTGTATCCTGGGGATAGCTTACAGGTTCACAGGTGGCTTTTACCATTTCTAGGATATTATTTAGCCGTTCTTTGGCTTTTTCTAGGCGATCGCCAAACAATCCTTTAACATCTTCTGGATCATAATCATCAAATGCTTCGGAAGTATAATCAATAAATGATTTTTCTAACCTTTTAAATAAGTCTTTATAGTCCACAATATAACCATATTCTTTGTCTTCATCTTCTAAGCGATTAACTCGACAAATAGCTTGAAAAAGCCCATGATCTCGCATATTTTTATCAATGTATAAATAGGTTGCGGGGGGAGCATCAAAGCCCGTTAATAATTTATCCACAACGATAAGTAATTTCATTTGTGCAGGTTCTTTAGTAAATTTCTTTTTGACTTCTGTTTCAAATTCTTCAGTTGTCATACCGTTAAGCATTTTGGTGTAAACGTCATATTTTTCCTGCTTTTCTGTGGGGCTATCCTCCCCTGTACTTTCCCCTTTAAGGTCTTTATTAGATGGATTATAAGAGCTAATAATGGCACATTTTGTAAAACCTTTACGCTGAAAAATTTCATAATATTTACAGGCTTCGTAAACACTTTTAGCGACTAATAGGGCGTTACCTCGCCCATCAGAAAGACGGCTTTTGATACCAAAGTCAAAGATAATATCTCTAGCAATTTGATTTAATCTATCTTGTGAACTAAGAACTGTTTGTAAATTTCCCCAGCGTTTTTTAAGTTCAGTTTTAGCAAAGTCATTTAATCCTTTCGTCTTGGTTTCAAACCATTGATCAATTTTTTCTGGAGAGCTTAAATTTTGCTCTACATTACGGGCTTCGTAGCGTAAATCTAAAACTACTTTATCGCTGACAGCTTCATCAAATTTATAGATATGAATATAACGGACGAAGATGTCTATACTTTTCTGTTTATCTTTTTTAAGTAGTGGAGTTCCTGTAAAACCGATAAAAACAGCATTGGGTAGTATTTTTTTCATGGCTGTGTGGAGTTTGCCTGATTGAGTGCGATGGCATTCATCAACAAAGACATAAATGTTACCTTTTGCCTGAAAGTTTTTAGGTAAGCTTTTTTGTAGTTCTTCTATGTAGCTTTGGTATTCTTTATCTTCATTGCTGCCTTTTTTGCCAAATTTGTGGATAAGAGAGCAGAGTAACCAGGGAGTTGTTTCATTAATCTTGTTAATTAAGTCCTGACCATTTTTAGTTCGTTCGATTTTTTCTTCTACGCCTAAAAAAACGCCTTCAATTTGTTTATCCAGTTCGTCTCTATCTGTGACAATTAAGACACGAGAGTCAGTTAAATTTTCTTTAATCCATTTAGCTAACCAGACCATTGTTAGGCTTTTGCCACTACCTTGAGTATGCCAAATAATTCCGCCTTTTCGTTGTTCTAAATAAGTTTGGGTGGCTTTTACTCCAAAGTATTGATGGGGACGACAAAGTTTTTTTATGCCACTATCGTAAATAATAAAATCATGAATTATTTCGATTAAACGTTCTTTCTTAAGTAATTGTAGTAATCCACGATCAAGGGGATTTTGAATCTGTTGATAGCTGTCTTCTTTCCAAGTTAGATAATATTTTTCTTTTGTTTCAATAGTTCCGTAACGCAATCCTTGGGTATCGTTTCCTGCCATAACTAACTGCATGGTAGAAAAAAAAGGTTTAATAAATTTTGAGTCTTGGTTATCTAAATTTTGACGAATACCTTCAGAAACCGAAACAGTGCTACGTTTTAATTCAATAACACATAAGGCAATACCATTTATATAGATGACAATATCAGGGCGTTTTGTATTTTCTCCTTTGATCGAAACTTCTTGGGCGATCGCCAAATCATTTTTTAAGGGATTTTCCCAATTAATCAGCCAAACGGTTTGGTTATTTTCGCCAATTTCTTCCTTAATTTTTACACCATATCGCAGGAGTCTATAAACTTCTTTATTTGAGTAATAGAGTCCTTTAGTTTGATTTTTGGCGGCTTTGTTTAATTCGTTGATCGCTTTGCTAATCAGGCTTGGGCTGTAACCTTGATTTGTCAAGTAATCACGCAATAAACTTTCTTCAATGTTGCTGTTATTTTCTCTATTTTCCCAATTACCAAGATAGCGATAATCGAGTTGATTTTGAAATAGATTAATAACTCGATTTTGGGTTAGACGTTCGGGTTGATTAACGGTGTTCATTTTAGAAAAAATTAGCTGTTTTAGGATTAATGTAAGTTGTATTAAGCGACTCCGTAGCCTGTATAAATCCGTTTATAGGCGGGATGAATGCCTAAAATGATGTCTTCTTTGGGAATCTCCATTTCTATTAATTCTTGCCCAACATCAATATCAGTAGTATTTTGCTGTAACCAGATTTTGCTGTCTTTTATGTCGAAATGAAGAACTGTATGATAAATCCTTTTCATATCTTGCCAACCAATTCGCATAAGTTGGTAGTGATCGTTGAGGGTGTCAAAGGAAAGGACGGTTTCGATTTCGTCTTGGCTGGGTAGGGTTTGACTGTGGTTTTGCAGGAGGGTTTGAATACAGTGGCGGTAATAGTTTAGTCTATCCATGTGACAATTTCCTCGATTATAGGGTTATAAATGATTAATTTTAATTGATAGCGTTGGATGGTGGTTTGGGCAAAAATACTCTGAAAAAAGGAGATGTAGGTGTCTTGGGGAATAGCAAGGTAGAGTTGGCGATCTGGTTCTTGGGTTTCGAGGAGAAGGCGATAGTTCAAAAATTGCCCAAGGGCGGTATGAAATTCACTAATAGGTGAGGGACTAATAAAGCTCTTGATTTCAATGGCGATCTTTGTTTCTGCCCGTTGCGCGGCGATTAATTTCTCGGCGGCTAGGTCAATTTTAACTCTAACTTCTACCCATTCCAGTTCTAGTGGATCATTTGTTATTGTCCAATCTGCTTTTTCTAAGGCTCTTTTAACTTCATTATGAAATAAATCCTTGGCACTCATAGTAACCTCATTTTTATCAGGATTTTTAGGATTTTCAAGATTTTCAGGATTTTTGATATTTAAAGATTATTTTTATTTTAACATCTTATCCTGTTAATCCTTTCATCTTCTAAATCCTGATTGAACCTGTTGATTATTAATTGTTAGTATCAGGATTTTGAGGATTTTCAAGATTTTCAGGATTTTTGATATTTAAAGATTATTTTATTTAGGAGGGATCGGGGTATTTTGGGTTAAATATTTTTTTATATTGTAGGCTAACACTGCCAAAGTTTATTAATAGTCCGATGGGAAAATTGTAGGCGACAACGTAGTTTTTTGCTTGCGCAAGGTGTACGTTTTCGAGGTTAATCACGGCTTTGAGTTCTACGATTATTTTATTTTCTACGATGAAGTCGGCTCTTCTAGTTCCTACTTGTATATTTTCATAGTATATGTTTTGTTCTATTTCTCTGCCATAGTTTAGGTTTGCTTTTTTGAGTTCTATGTCTAGGCATCGCTGATAGATGACTTCTTGGAATCCGTTACCGAGGGTGTTATGAATTTTCATTGAGCAACCTATTATTTTATAGGTTATTTCTTCTAGTTTCATGATCAGGATTGGGCTTTAAATAAATTGTCAGTATCAGGATTTTTAGGATTGACAAGATTGTCAGGATTTTTGATATTAATTAATTGTCAGTATCAGGATTTTGAGGATTGACAAGATTGTCAGGATTTTTGATATTCAAAGATTATTTTATTTTACCTCCTATCCTCTTTTGTCAGTATCAGGATTTTTAGGATTGACAAGATT
>CAZWLZ010000160.1:4021-8095 GCA_964634505.1 uncultured bacterium
AGGATTTTGAGGATTGACGAGATTGTCAGGATTTTTGATATTTAAAGATTATTTTTATTTTACATCTTATCCTCCTATCCTCTTATCCTGTTCATCCTGTAATCCTCTAAATCCTGATTGAGCCTGTTAGTAATTCTTGCATCATGCCCTGCTTGATAAGTTTATATTTATCTCGTTTTTTCTCTAACGCTTCGATTTCTCTATCCATATCACTGAGAATATTGGCGATCGCCTTTTGTTCTTCAAGTGAAGGGATGGTAATTTTTAAATACTGATATTCTGATAGATAATATCGTTTATGATCGCCTACTGAAAAAGATAAGATTTGAATCATTTCATAAATGAACTTCAAATCAACTAAATTATTTTTTACTGTTAACAACTTTATTGCCGAAGATTTAACTTTAAATTTAAAATTAACGTATTTGCTTAAAGTTGTAAAATCGTCAAATATTATGACTGGAATATTTTTGTAAATACCTTCTTTTTCATTTGTATAACCTAAGATAAATGATTTATTTGCAGTTAAAACAGGCACATCATTATGATCATTATACTCTTCATTTTTAACTAAATATTTAACAGGTTGTTCGTACTGCAACACTTCCCCCAACTTCTTAACCTCCCACTCTCCACTAAAGCTAGGTAAACGCGATCGCCCTGTCAATAACTCCTGCATTGCTCCCTGCTTAATATCTCGCTTCTTAACAATCAACTTATCACAGGCATTAATTAACCTATCCACATCTCCCAATACTTCGGCGATCGCCTTTTGTTCAGGTAGTGGGGGGAGGGGTATCTCTAACGTTTGCAAATCTGTAGAATTTACCGAATCAAACGTTGATCCTTTCGATAATTTAGACCAATTAGGTTCAAAGTAAATTAGATACTGATAAAGGTATTCATTAGGATATGAAATTGCACAAACTCCTCTACCAATACACCCATCAAAAGTTGCTTTTGAAACACTACCAACAGGTGCTCTGACAGAAAGAATAATATCACCTTGATTACATCTCTTTGTTATCGAAGATGTAAACATTCTAATTATGGTCTCTCTATCTTTTACATCTGCATTTCCTTGAATTAAAGGCATTCCATAACCTTGTAAATTATAAAACTTAGATGAAGGTGATTGTCCCATTGTTATTTTTCCAACCTCACCCAACTTTTTCACATCCCAATCACAAGGAATAAGACCGATCGCCGTTTGTTGATAGCCCTCACGAATCATAAAATTAAACCCCCATTAATAACTGTAAATGACCATCAACCTTAGCCGTCAAAAGCTCAACCTCGTCCGTCAAACACGGTAAAGTTTCCCCATAACGTTCTGCCAACTCCTTCACCCGCACCGTCAACCGTTGAGAAATACGATCCAACTCCGTCCGCACCTCCTGACGAATCCTAGAAAGCCATTTATCCTCAACCACCAAAACCTTAACCTCCGCCTCTGTTAACAACCGATAACGTGCCAGAACCTCTTGATCAAAAGCCTTTTGTGACTTCTCAACTCGACTAAGTTCATTCAACAAAGCCAAATAATTTTTTAAAATTTGTAACTCCTCCCCCGAATCAGAAAGCTGCTTTAACCTCTTAATTTGAGACTCCACTGCCGCCTTAGAAATATTACCTTTATCAGACTTCAACTCCTCCAAATAACCCTCTTCACCCGAATATTCTTCTTCCATTTCCTCTCGTTGACGAGTAAAAGATTCTTTCTCTGTCTCAATCTGTGCTTGAATATCGGCAAAATAACGAGCGATTACCAAATCTTTCGGAATCAAATTACAATCCCATTGATCTTTTTTCTCCTTACCCTTCTTATCTAGCACTGGATAAACCTCAGCCTTCCAACCTTCCTCAATAATCAAATAAACATCATCCTTCATGGTCGCTTCCCAATAAACCATCAAATGCTGATAAACATCATAAGCATCAATCAAACTCGTCGGGCTAAAATCCGACAAAATTGATTCCGATAATTGAGCGATCAAATCCTTAGCCTTATCCGTAGCTTTTAACTCTTTTAAAATCGGTAAATGGCGATCGCACCAAGCCTCTAAAATAACCTCAATCTTTTGCTTGTAGCTGATAAATTGGGGATGATTGAAAATAACCTGCTTAATCTCATCCTGACCAACTTTTAACCGATAATAACCCTCTAACTCCCCCCTTTTTAAAGAAGAATCAAACTCCCCTCTTCTCAAGGGGGGTTGGGGGGGGTTAGAGGATTGGCTTTCAAAAAGTTGAGCCTGTAAATCAGGATAAACCGCCCAATAAGCCCCCAAACCATCAACATCTCTCTGAGGAATGCCACCCAGAATATGCGCCCTAATATCCTGAATATCCTCCTCATCTTGACTATCAATATAACGGGGAATATTGAGATTATAATCATTCTCCTCAATCTCCTTTAAAGAAACCAAACGGGAATATTTAGGAACTTCCAACTGCTTAGTAAATACATCAACAATGCGGTGAATATCTTGCTCCCGTAAACGGTTTTTGTTCCCGTCTTTGATAAACCCTTTACTAGCATCAATCATAAAAATACTAGACCGTTCCTCTGCCTTTTCCTTATCAATCACCAGAATACAAGCAGGAATACCTGTTCCATAAAACAAATTAGCAGGTAAACCAATAATTCCCTTAATGTAACCACGTTTTAAGATATTTTCCCGAATTTTTGCTTCCACATTTCCCCGAAATAAAACGCCATGCGGTAAAATAATCGCCCCTTTACCATTACTTTTTAAAGAACGGATCAAATGTAATAAAAAAGCATAGTCTCCATTCTTAGCAGGGGGAATACCATAACCTGTAAAACGACCATAACCATCTTCTTCTAAATCAATCCCATTACTCCAAGACTTGGTGGAAAAAGGCGGATTAGCTACGGCAAAATCAAAGGTTTTTAAACCTCCATCATCGCTCTTAAAAAAAGGATTAGCTAAGGTATTATCCTGATAAATCTCCGCCGCTTCATTATTGTGCAAAATCATATTCATTTTTGCCAAAGCTGCCGTTGCGTTATCCATCTCCTGCCCATAGATACTAATTCCCTTTTTTGCCTCATCTGCTGCCTTTAACAACAAAGAACCACTACCGCAAGTCGGATCATAAATTGTCTGCTCCTGACTCGTTGCTTTTTCTATACCGATCACCTTAGCCACAACCCTAGAAACCTCCGCAGGGGTATAAAATTGTCCCTTACTTTTACCCGATTCTGTGGCAAAGTTTCGCATCAAATACTCATAAGCATCCCCTAAAATATCATCCCCATCCGCCCGATTTTTACTAAAATTCAACGCAGGATTATTAAAAATTGCCACTAAATTAGAGAGTTTATCCTGCATCTCCTTACCCTTGCCCAACTTATTTTCATCATTAAAGTCAGCAACATCAATAACCCCTGTTAACTCATTTGCTTCTGCTAATTTCTTAATAATTTTATTAATCTTATCCCCAATTTCCTTATCACCCTTCAAGGCAAAAATATCCTGAAAACTAGCACCCTCTGGCACTTCAATCAAAGCATCTTCCACACCAGCATACTTATCAGAAACATATTTGACAAATAATAAAACTAATACATAATCTTTATATTGGGAAGCATCCATTCCTCCTCTTAATTCATCACAACTTTTCCAGAGAGAGCTATAGAGTTCACTTTTCTTAATTGCCATATTTTAATTATTTGTTTCGATTGTAACTTTTCTGATTTTAGCAGACATCATCCTAACTACATAAAGCTAAGATTTTAAATCTGGGACACCTTAATAACTTTAATTTACAATAACTGATGTTACGCAAAAATAGAATTAGTTGTTGATTAGAGGTGTCAGGTTTCACCTCTTCAGATTTCAGGTTTAAAAATCAAAAAAATTCACTGTTTTTTCTTTTACGATGTAACATTCTGCCAATTTCTTCACCTTTGTTTAATCCTTTTTTTACGTTTTAAACTAATTTTCTCTTATCCTTTAACCTTCTTTTCTTGATTAACCTAACCCCTAATCCCTAACACCTAAAACCTTTTCTCGGGGTAACATCAGTTAATAAGATCGCCAAAAA
>CAZWLZ010000161.1:0-8094 GCA_964634505.1 uncultured bacterium
CCAGCCTGTATTATCTTGCTTTAATTTAATTAATTTACTAGAGAAAAAAATACCTGTTTCACTATGCTATTAAATATCTTTTGTTTTTTCCTTAACCCCTTGAACAATACGAGATAATTCAGATTTTTCATCGATCGCAATACGACTAGGAGAACCACTAATAATACGTTCGTAATTACGGAAAGAATCTTGAATTTGAGGACCATCTTTACTTATGGTATATTCTCTAATACCTTTATCATGCCATGAACCACGCATTTTAAATACATTTACCGCTCTGGACATTTCTCCTCTAATTTCTACATACTGTAACATGATAATAGTATCTGTGATCGTTGAAATATGAGACTCCGTAATCGAATGAGCTCCCATAAATTGATCTGTTGTATTGGTGAAAAAGCCTGTTATTTCTTCTTGTTTGGCATAACCTGTCACACCAATGACAAATTGACGAAAAGCATTATTACTAACCCCTCTAGCTAATGCTGATAAAGAATCGATGGCAATACGAGAAGGTTTAAATTCAGAAATTTCTGACTTAATCATTTGTAAATGATCTTCTAAACCAGTTGATTCAGGATAACAACAAAGTAATTTTAATAAGCCTTTTTGTTCCATTTCTTCAAAATCAATACCCCAAGAAGAGGCATTTCTGGATAATTGCGCCCGAGATTCTTCATAAGCAAATAAAATAGCTTTTTCTCCTTGGCGACAACCTTCTTCTAAAAATTTACTAACTAACAAGGTTTTGCCTGTACCCGTTGCACCTGTTGCTAAAATAATAGAATCTTTGAAAAAACCACCTCCGCACATTTCATCTAAAGTTTTAACTCCAGAAGAACTTCTAGCATTAGATGAACGTTGAGTAAGACGCATAGCACCCAAAGGAAAAATATTAATACCATCATTGGTAATAGTAAAAGGATATTCTCCTTTCATGTGAGTTGTACCCCTTAATTTTAAAATTTCCACAGTTCTACGACGACGTTCACCATCTAAGACATTACGCATCACAGCCACATTATCACTAACAAACTCTTCTACCCCAAAACGAGCTATTTGTCCATATTCTTCTATTCTTTCCGTTGTCATTACGGAAGTAACACCTAATAATTTTAATCGGGCGACTAAACGAAAAATCTCTCGCCTAACTACGGAAGCCGCATCATATTGTTGAAAGACAGCCGTAACCGAATCAATAGAAACTAATCTAGCTTTATACTTAAAAACTGCAAATTGGATACGTTCAATTAATGCGGATAAATCAAAATTGCCTACTACTTCTTGACCTTCTGGATCAGGAGAAGCATCTAAAATAAAAAACTTGCGTTGTTCAATTAAGGCTTCTAAATCCCACCCAAAACTATAGGCATTTTGAATAATGTCATTAGGAGATTCTTCAAAAGTTACAAATAAACCTGGATAATCGAAATGGCGAATACCATTATATAAAAATTGAATAGCAAAAAGAGTTTTTCCAGTACCAGAAGTGCCACTAACTAACGTAGTTCGTCCGATGGGTAAACCTCCATGAGTGATTTCATCAAAACCCTCAATCATCGTATGAATTTTTTGAACGCCTTTAATTTTTACATTATCTTTTTCTGATTCATTAATATTTTTCATCTTTTTTATGGTCAATTTCTGTAAATTTAATGTGAACGTTTTGAGGTTTTATTGTTAAAAATTCTAATCAAAATTATTACTTTTATTTATTTTTAAAGTATTTATGAATGTATTATATATCCAGTGTAAATTGATTTTTGATTACTAGAAATTTTACGATTCTAATTCTCTTTCTCTAATTTCTTCATAAAGTAAATCTAAGCCAATTAACACTTTTTCTCGATCAGAAAGATCACCGATAATCTTTCTTACTGGAGGAGGTAATACTTTAGATAAAGTGGGTGTAGCTAGAATTTTATCTTCTTCTGCTAATTGAGGATTTTTTAAAACATCAATCACTTTTAATGCATAAACGCCTTTAAATTCCTGTTCAAGAATTGTTTTTAATGTTTTTAAAGCTCTCACAGAATTAGGGGTATTTCCAGCTACATATAGTTTAAGGACATAAATTTTTTTTAAAGGACTCATATTTGATCGTAAAAAGTGATTTGGGTTTTAATTATTTCGAGTTTAATCTATAGGGAATCATACATCAAAAGGTAAATCTTCTCTTGGAATAGATCGGCGATACATTTCACATAAGTGAGCGATAATATCGATTAAAGCTAGTCTGTAATCTAATAAAATCTCTTCACTTCTTCCTTCTAATTTGAGTTTTTGGGAAAAAGCGTCCATTAATTCCATATGAATTTCTAAAATTTGAGAAACTGAGACATCAACAAAAAAAATACGATTAACAAATTGATCTATTTCTGGATTAACATCTACATCTTTATTAAAATAACTCAGAATAATTTCTTTATATTCCTGAGCTAATTCTTTTAAGAGTTCGCTTTTTTCTTCTTCAGATAAATAGCGATAAAAATATTTAGAATTACGATTATAATACACGCCTAAATATCCTAATCTTTCTTTTAATTTTTCTGCTAATCTACGTTGCTGTAAAAGTAAAAAATTTTGTTTATCTTCAACTTTTGAAGGAATTACTTTAGTTGGTGGTTTTTCTGACAGGCTGCAACTCGGTCCTAAATGAAGAAACTGAGTAATTGATCGATCTATAAAAGTGGTAATTTCCCCTAAGTTTTTTAAACTTAAGATAATTTCGGCACTGTGATAAAGATGTCTAGGGGATTCTAAGAAATTTTTGGGAGATTCTAAATTGTTTAAATTAGAAATTAATTTTTCAGAATCGATAATTATTACAGGCAGAAGTATTCCTTGCTCATAAAAATCATTAATCACACTTAAAGAAAAAGTGTCATTAAGAATAATTAGACAGTCAATAAGTTCTTTATTTTCATGGACGAAATTTTTTAATTCTTCTGAGGTATTCAGATGAGTTAAATTATAGCGTTCACTACTCAGTAACTTACTTAGAGACTGAGTAATTTGCGTTAATGGGATAAAAGTACAAATAGATAGTTGAAAGTACAAAATCGATCTAAGTTTTAAACAACTTTAATAATGACATTTGAATAAATAGAATACATTAATACTATCTTATATTTTATAATTCTCAAAAATAGTTTTATAAAAATATAATAGTTGTTAAATTTGTTCAGAAATCAGTGAACATAAATTAAGAAAAATTATAATTGGCGATCGCCAAGCAATAATATTAATTTTTGTTTTCAATTTTAATTATTGTAACCAAGATTTATTCATAATCAATGAATAAGCAAATTTTTTAAGTGTCAATCATATCCAATAAATAAAATAAAATAAAATAAATCAAATTATGTTATTTAATTCTCCTTTAGATGATTACGTTAATTTTATCCAGAGGCATTTACCTGAAATACCTAGAGAAAAACTTTTACCTTTATTAGAAGCTAATCAAAATACTAATTGGGAAAATCCAACTACAGCAGAAGACTTAAACAATTTTGCAGTAATGCAATTAATAGAGGCCGAGGCGACTACCGATGAATCAATGCGTCAATTTTATGTTGACTTAGCTTTAGAAGCCTTACAAAATAGTCTTAGTGTAGCTAATAATCATTTGTGTATAGCACATTTAGGTATTCTTCATAATTTGATTGGGGAAAACAATATTGCTTTTCAATTTGAATTACCAGTTTTTGTCAAAACATTACAATCAAGTTTTTTTCAAGAACAATTATCCCCTGGTTTAGTTTATTTTCCTATTAATTATAAAAACAAAGATAAAAATAAGGAGACACTTGCTAGAATAATATTTTTTGATAATAGTTATTTACAAGCTCTTCATCTTTTTATAGCGGATTTAGAACAGTCTCAATTGTGTTTATACAACAGTATTGGTTTGAGATTGTTAAATTTTGCGAATCAATTTAATGTAGATTCTTTTTATCTTAAATTACAATTAGGCATTGCTAATTTGTGTAATCAATTATGGGAAGGTTTATGGCATTTACATTCTTGTCAACAACTAAAACCTGACCATGGTGAGACTATTCAGTGTCTTTATTTGGCTTATAATATTTTACAAGATGATTTGAATAGCCAATATTGGCTCGATTATGGCCGTGTTTATTATGAGCAAAATAATGGTGATTTAAGTTGGCATTGGGTAAGATTACCGAAGAATAGTTTTTTTACTTATGCCAAGTTTGATCAAGATATTTTACTTACGGTTGAGGCTACTTTTCGTTCTTTTGTGACTACGGTTTTATTGGCTCAACAAGATTGGTTTGAGACTGAGATGGAATTTTGGCGATCGCAAATAAAACCTGACATGACTGTTATTGATGTTGGTGCGAATGTAGGAGTATATACTTTCACTGCTGCTAAAAGAGTAGGAAAAATGGGAAAAGTCTTTGCCGTTGAACCTTTTAGTGGTTGTGTTGAATGTTTACAAGAAACTTGTAAAGTTAATAATTTTGATTGGGTAACAGTTTGTGAAGGTGCTGCTGGAGATAGAGAAAAAACAGTTAAATTATCATTACGTTCTTCTAGTGAGTTAAATGAAATTATTACAGACGAATCATTAGAAGGGGATTATCAAGAAGTAAATTCTTTTACCTTGGACAGCCTTATAGATAAACATAACTTGAATCGTGTTGATTGGCTTAAAATCGATGCCGAAGGTCAAGAAATACCCGTATTATTGGGAAGTAAGGAGATTTTAGCAAAATTTAAACCGGGTATTTTATACGAAAATATTGCTGGTAGTCATGGAAGTAATATTCCAGTGGCTGAATTTTTATTGTCTATCGGTTATAATTTATACTATTATCAACCTTTTCTAAAGCAGTTAATACCTATTGAATCTTTGGAAAACTTGTCAGGAAGATTGAATATTATTGCTTTACCATAAAAAAAAATAATAATTATAATAATAAATTAAAACTATGTCAGTTTTTGTACAACACTTCAAAAAAATGGGACGTTTAGATAATCTTCATTTTACAGTATGTAACGTTGGTTCGAGAAAATTAGGACATGAAGATGAGGATTATGGTAATAATTGGGGTATTTTTGCACCAAATTTAAGTATTTATGGTTTTGATGCTGATGAGGATAGTTGTCAAGAAGCTAACCAAGACTTAGCAGACAAAGGAATTAATTGGCAAGAAAAACATATTCCTCTTGCTTTATCGGATTCTATTGGTGAATGTACTCTTTATGTAACTAAAGCACCTATGTGCAGTTCACTATATCCTCCTAATGAACCTTATTTAAAAAGATTTCAAGGTTTACCAGAATTAGTGAATTTAGATTTTTCGGTTGAAATTGAAACAACTACTTTAGAGGCTTTTTGTGAGGAGGAGAATATTACTGAAATTGATTTTTTAAAAATTGATGTACAAGGTGCTGATCTTAATGTATTACAAGGATCAAATAGTTTATTAAATGATATTTTAGCGATTCAAATAGAAGTAGAGTTTTCCCCTTTATATCTTAATCAACCTTTATTTGCTGATGTGGATAGTTTTCTACGAAATCATAATTTTACTTTATTTGATTTATATTCTAGTTATCGTAAACGTTATTCTTTAAATATACAATCACCGTTTCATCCGCAGGGGCAACTACTTTGGGGGGATGCTTTTTATTTGCGTGATTTGATTTCTGAAGATTTTCTTAAAAAAGATCAACAAAATCCAGAGAGAATCTTTAAGTTGGCTTGTGTTGCCGATGTGATGGGATTTTATGATTATGCTGCAGAAATATTAGTTTATTTAACTCGTAATTTTGGTGATGATAAGCAATATGATTTTACTGATTTTATTGGTATTGCTTTGTAATATCAAATTCAAAAATAAGTATCTTAGTTTTGAAACAAAATATTTTATTTAAAAGTTCATTTTATAAAAAATGTTTCTATAATAGATTCGATAAGTATAATTTTGGGTGTCGAGGAGGTAAAAATTTTGGATGAATTACGTGCTGGTTTGGAATTGGCAGAAGATGAGGAGTTACAACAATTAACAGAGATTCTTTTTTGCAAACGTTTTAATCCTTTAGATTATTTACAAATGCCTAATCCTATTGAAATTCAAAGTCAAGATTATAATTCTTGGTTGGATTCTTTGGAAAAAAGATTTCGTTTTCTGGCAGCTGATGGTTTAACTGTTTTAAAGCGACAATCTCAACAAGTAAGTTATCGACAAATTTTGATTCAGGTTTGTCATTATTTGAAAATTCCTTATTCTAATTCCATGAATACTCTTGAGATTGAGTCAGAAATTTTTTTGAATTTATTACAAAAGGCTTGGCATAAGTTACCTTCTTCTGATCAAAAATGTATTAGAAATAAGGTGGTAGAATCTCTTGCTAATTCTCCTTCACCTCAACCTTTGCCTGTTCAGTTACAGTATGATCCTTTAAAGATTTTGGCCAAAGGAAGTGGTATTATTGCGGTTAGTTCTATTGTTCGGCCTTGGTTATTGCAAAAAATTGCTCAACAATTTGCTCTTCATGTTGCTAGTTATCAATTTACTAAGAGTGTTTTGGTTCAAGGTGGTGCTTCTATTTCGACTCATTTCGCTATTCAAACGGCTAAAAGGGGAGCAGCTATTAATGCTGTTCGTTATGGAGCGACTAGGAGCATTTTTGCTTTTTTGGGGCCTGTTTTGTGGGGGTGGTTTTTGGCTGATCTTGGTTGGAAGGCGATCGCCACCAATTATACAAGAATTATTCCTGTAATTTTTACGATTGCTCAAATTCGTCTTATTCGTGAGATTTAATTATAGCAGGAGAATAAATAGGGGTTTCATAGTTTGTATCTAATCTATAGGTTTGATCACAATTTGCTATAAGTGATCAAACGTTTCATAGGGGTTATTGTTTGATAAGCTTTAGCTACTTCTGAATCTACTTTAATGGCGATCGCCATTCATAACTTTTTAGTTTCAAGGGGCTTAAATGGCTAGGCATCTTGGCAATCTCCATTTTGACTCCTTATTTTTTATTTGGTTTTATGTTTCAATCCAACCTACTAAACTTAGTAATTATCCAAATATCTTTAAAATTAACTAAACCTAGTTAAAAAATCATTAACTGTAATAATTTCTATATTTCTAAAAGGATGTAAAACCAATAAATCATTATCTCCAGTAATAATGAAATGGGCTTTACCACTAACGGCTAATTCTAAAAATTTATTATCTTTATAATCTCTACAAATCGTTATTGTTTCTACAATGGGAATAAACTCTGATTCTAATTGTATCTTATTAAGACATTCTAAACGGGTTTCTAATAAGACATATTTATCAAATTTAGAACGTGTTAGGATTTATTTTAATTCTCTAAAAGTTTCATTAGAAAATAAGATTTTGCCTAATATTTTTCCTTTTTGATACGCATAATCTGGTTTTTTGGTTTTGAGTAGTATTTTCATCCAGGAATGTATTTACGTCACTTATTAGATTATTCGTATCATTTACAATAATTGGCGATTCTGGATGATCTATATTATAGTTATTTTCTAAATTTATATATTCTTCTTGAGTGGGAGTAGGATTTTCCTGAAGAAATGAATTTACTTCGCTTATTAAATTATTCGTATCACTTAAAATATCTTGCACTTCTGGATTTTGTCCATAGTAGTTATTTTCTAAATTTGCCATTGAATATTCTCCTTAAGTTTATTCTTTAATTATCTAAATATTGTCTCAAATACTTTTTAGAATTACCACAAGAAAAAAACAGATTTTATAGTTATTTTTGTAACGAAATATCAAGTAAATAATAGAAAAAACCTGATCTTGTTTTCTGACTTTTCAACTTATTTGTTTTTTAGGTTTATTTTAATTTAGTTTATGATGTAAATTGTGAACTATAATTTATTTACATTATTTTCTGCTAATGAAAACCATTACACCAACTCAATTAAAAAAAAATCTTTATCATTTACTCGATGAAGTTATTAACACTGGAGTACCATTACAAATTAATCGAGACGGTAAAATTCTCCAAATTACTCCTGTTGCAAAAATAAACAAACTAGAGCAACTTATATCACGTCCTGATGTCATTATG
>CAZWLZ010000162.1:0-8078 GCA_964634505.1 uncultured bacterium
AGGACAAAATAAGCTACAAAGAAAAATTTTTGTTTATTTCCGATAAAGTCTATTACCTATTACTGAAAAACTGAGTCAAATATTAAATTAATCAGTAACTATTGCTTCAAAAACTCATTTATCTTAAGATAAAATAACCATTGATCTATGTAATATAAACCTAACCCTAAATTGCCATGACTGAAGAAACTTCCCTCTCAAAACAATACGAATCCCAAGCCACTGAAGCAAAATGGCAACAATATTGGGAAGAAAATCAAACTTTCAAAGCCAATCCCCATCAAGAAGGCGAAAGTTTTGCCATTGTCATTCCTCCACCAAATGTTACAGGAAGTTTACACATGGGACACGCTTTTAATACCACTTTAATTGATACCTTGGTGCGGTATCATCGTATGAATGGGAAAAATACCCTTTGCTTACCCGGCACAGATCATGCCAGTATTGCAGTTCAAACTATTATCGAAAAACAACTTAAAGCAGAAGGCAAAACTCGGGATGATTTAGGTAGAGAAAAATTTTTAGAAAGAGCTTGGCAATGGCGTAACGAATCAGGCGGGCAAATAATCAATCAATTAAAACGTATAGGACTTTCAGCTGATTGGAGTCGAGAAAAATTTACTCTCGATGATAGCCTTTGCATAGCAGTAAAAACTGCATTTGTCAAGTTATATGAAGAAGGCTTAATATATCGTGGTGAATATATGGTTAACTGGTGTCCAGAATCTCAGTCAGCCGTATCAGATTTAGAAGTAGAAAACCAAGAAGTTGACGGCTATTTATGGCATTTTCGTTATCCTTTAACCGATGGTAGTGGTTATGTGGAAGTAGCTACAACTCGTCCAGAAACCATGTTAGGAGATACAGCAGTAGCCGTTAATCCTAGTGATAGTCGTTACCAAAATTTAATTGGTAAAACCCTTACATTACCGATTATGAATAGAGAAATACCGATTATTGGGGATGAATTTGTTGATCGCCAATTTGGGACAGGATGCGTCAAAGTCACTCCAGCACACGATCCTAATGATTTTGAGATAGGAAAAAGAAATAATTTATCTTTTATTAATATTCTCAATAAAGATGGTACTTTAAATAATAACGCTGGAGAGTTTGAAGGGCAAGATCGTTTTGTAGCAAGAAAAAATGTAATTAAAACACTTGAGAAAGAGGGCTTTTTTGTAAAACGAGAAGATTATAAACATAGTATTCCTTATAGCGATCGTGGGAAAGTACCAGTAGAACCTTTATTATCAAATCAATGGTTTGTAAAAATCGAACCTTTAGCTAAA
The DNA here is from genome assembly GCA_964634505.1 of uncultured bacterium. Classification (GTDB taxonomy): domain Bacteria; phylum Cyanobacteriota; class Cyanobacteriia; order Cyanobacteriales; family Cyanobacteriaceae; genus CAZWLZ01. The sequence goes on from CAZWLZ010000162.1 coordinate 1,293, forward strand.
AAAGCTTTAACAGAATTAGATCAAAATAACTCTCCTTACTTTGTACCAGAAAAATGGCGTAAAGTCTATCGAGATTGGTTAGTAAAATTAAAAGATTGGTGTATTTCTCGTCAACTATGGTGGGGACATCAAATTCCAGCCTGGTATGTAGTCAGCGAAACAGAAGGCATAATTACTGAAAAAACGCCTTGTATTGTGGCACATAATGAACAAGAAGCACAAGAAAAAGCAATAAATCTTTACGGCGAAAATATCTTATTGACACAAGACCCTGATGTATTAGATACTTGGTTTTCGTCGGGATTATGGCCATTTTCGACTATGGGTTGGCCTGAAAATACTTCCGATTTAGCTACTTATTACCCTAATACTACCATGGTAACTGGGTTTGATATTATTTTCTTTTGGGTAGCTAGAATGACCATGATGGCAGGACATTTTACTGATAAAATGCCTTTTAAAGATGTATATATTCATGGTTTAGTCAGAGATGAAAATGGCAAAAAAATGTCAAAATCTGCTAATAATGGTATTGATCCACTTTTATTAATAAATAAATATGGAGCAGATGCTTTAAGATATACTTTGATCAAAGAAGTAGTAGGGGCTGGGCAAGATATTTCTCTTCAGTATAATCGAGAAAAAGATGAATCAGAATCAGTAGAGGCTTCTCGTAATTTTGCTAATAAGTTATGGAATGCGGCTAGATTTGTCTTGATGAATTTAGAAAATAAAACGCCTTTAGAATTAGGGTATCCAGACTTAGATAAATTAGAATTAAGTGATCAATGGATTTTATCACGTTTTAATCAAACGATCAAACAAACGAATGATTATGTAGAGAGTTACTGCTTAGGAGAGGCTGCCAAAAGTTTATATGAGTTTATTTGGGGTGATTTTTGCGATTGGTATATTGAGTTAGTAAAAACTAGATTATGGCAAAGTAATGAAAATGCTGATTCTCGTTTAGTCGCCCAACAAACTTTAGCCTATGTATTAGAAGGAATTTTAAAATTATTGCATCCTTTTATGCCTCATATAACTGAAGAAATTTGGCATAATTTAACACAGGAAAAAAATAGTAGTTTAGCATTACAAAAATTACCAAAAGTTGATGAATTTATATTAATAAAACAAGAAAATTTATTAGTAGAAATTGAGCAAAATTCAGAAAGTAGTATCACTAAAATTGGTAATCAAATAGTTGATCTTTTAGATAAATTACCATATCAAGTGAATACATTTTTGATTAAAAAACAAAAAACGGTTACTTTATCTATCGTTATTTTAATTACTTTAATTTTCTTAGAATTAATATTATCAATATTTGCTGGTATTCATAATTTTCCTTTACTATCACCATCTTTAAGATTAGTTGGGTTAATTTATTTTCTTTGGTTTGCTTATAAAAATGTACTTTTTTATGAAAAAAGAATACTTTTACTTGATAAAATTAAACACTTAAAAGAAGAGGTATTTGGAGTAGAAAAAGAAAAAAATATTCCTGAATTAAGTTTAGTTGAATTACCAAAAAATCAACTTAATTTTAATAAAATAAAAACTCTAATAAATGAAAATTTAGAACAAAATTTCAACCTATTATTTGAAATAATTCGGACAATTCGTAATTTAAGAGTAGAAGCAGAAATTAAACCGGGTGTTAACATTAAAACCATTTTACAAACAGATAATCCCGAAGAAATACAAACATTAATAGAAACTAAAAGTTATATTCAAAAATTGGCAAAAATTGAAGAATTAACTATTATTAATAATATTGAATTAAATGAAAAAGAGGCGATCGCCAGTGTGATAGGTACAATTCAAGTATTGATTCCTCTAGCGGGGGTTATTGATGTTAAAGAATTGGAAGGAAAATTAACAAAAAAAATTGTTAAATTACAAGCAGAAATAGCACAATTAAACAATCGTTTAAATAATCCTAATTTTGTAAGTAAAGCACCATTAGATATTATTAAAAATGTTCAAGATTCTTTGGCTGAAAATGAAACTCAGTTGTCTATTTTACAAAAACGTCTTAAACTTTTAAATTAGTTAATTTATGGCATTAATCTACTGTCAAAAGCTTAATTATTGTCGGTTAGGTTGAAGGATAAAAATCAACTAAACTCTTATTCGTATTAAGTTTTAATATAGCAAATCTAACCGAAAAAAGTCCGTTTTTAATCATTTGCAGTATCAGTTATTAACCATAAAAATCACTTATTTCACTATGTTGCATTTAGCACAAATTACTAAAAATATTTTATCAGGGGATTTAGAATTACAGTTACTTGCTTATCAAAAATCTGAATTTCAATGGGCTTTTTGTGAAGAAAAATATATTCCTATCGATCAAAATAATATAAATTTCAATGAAGGAAATTTAATTTTAGTTGAATTAAGTGATAATGGACAAATAATTAGATTCAAAAAACTCAAAGATTGGGTTTTAAATTTAATTCGGCAATATTTAACAGACGATAATATTACTCCTGATTTTATTGAAAAAGAAAAAATTAGAATTGAAAAATGGCGACAAGAATTGACTTCCCAAAGTCAAGATTTAACTCGTATTAGGCTTGAAATTGAAACCCGTAGAGAGGAATTACAAGCCCTAGAAGAAAACTTGAATTTAGAAAAAGAAAAATTTAAAAATCAATCTCAATTAAAAGAATAAATGGTATTAGGTAAAAGGTATTGCTAATAAATTATTAACCGAAGGTGTGCTAAAATCTGATATTGTGTTAGCTTTTCATGAAGAAAGAAACTCGTAAATTTACTGAATTTGCTATAACTTAAACTACTATCAATCTTGACAAAAAATTTTCACATATTCTCTAAAAACTGAAGATAAATTAAACAGAATTTTATCCTCTTTGATTTTTGTTAATAAATATCGATTTTGTAAAGATTGTAACCCATTAACAAAGTCTATGGAAGATAAAGCTAAATTTTGTTTTAAATCTTCTCTTGATTTAGATTGATCTAATTTACTCAATTCTAAAATTATTTGCTGTTCAATTGGTGACAGGCTATTAAATAAATCGTTAAAATGAGATTGCATATTTTGAGTAATAATTAAGCTATTTTCTGCTAAAAAATAAGCGACTTCACCATCATAAACATCTTGAATTAAAATGACAATATCTTTTAAATAATTTGGATTGCCTTCATAAAGTTGAATTAATTTTAACCAACTATCTTGATTCTTTAAACCTTTATTGTCTAAAATTTTAATATCATCTAAACCGAATAATTCTAAACATTGAATCGGATATAGTTGATCATCTAAACAGTGCATTTGGGCACATTTTTCTTGACTAATCAAGATAATATTATTTTGATGTTCGGTTTGGGTTATCATTGCCAAAAACTTTTGATAATCTTTGTATTCAGCTTGATATTGTCCCGCAAATTGACCATTAATAAAGATATTCTGCACATCATCAAGGATTATTAAACATCGTTTTTGATTAAAAATATCAAATAATTGTTTTAATTTATCGTCTAAAGTTTCTTTTGCTTCTTGTTGACAAACTTTTAATAGAACCCATTTAGGATCTATTTTGGAAACCTTACGAAATAAGTGTTAGAGTTGATTTTTCATAATTTATTATCATACAGACTAGATAATGATTTCAGATAAGATACCAAATAGGTTCTATATTGGAAATAACCCAACCTTGAAAAATTTTATCCATAAACAGCTTATAAGTATAGCTAACTGGATGCGTCAACAAAAAATAGTCTTTTAGTCTTTCCTAGGTAGGCAATGGTTTTTTGATTTTAATTTTTCTGCTAATTGTCCACCTCTTTGTAAAATAGTTAGATGATCAGTATCTAAAATATACATAGATTAATACTTAATTAGATTTATCTGATTGACGATATTGATTACCTAATTCCATCGCTTCTTCAAAAGCTAAATTATCCGCAAAAGTTCCCGTTATTTTTTCCCACCAAGGAACAGATTTTTTAACATTAATAGACAATATTTTTTTGACTTGATTCATTTCTTCTTCTAAAAAAATTACTTTTTCTTCTAATTGTTGTTGTGATAAAGACATTTTAGTTTTACTCCAGTAAAATTAATTTGTCTAGAACAATTATAACCTTGTACACTCAAAAATTATCTTAATTTGAGTTCATAGAATGATGGACTAATTTTTAATCTTTGATATTTACCAACAATTTAATATTAATTGATTACCTTACATTATTAAAGAATTTTAAAAGTCGCCGATTTAACTAATCTTCCAACCTTTTAGTATCTAAAAATTTTTAAAGTGCTAGAATGTGTACACAAATTAATTAAAATTGTGATTATGGCTAATTTAGAAAGAATTAATATGCGTGAATTTCGCAATAATATGAGTAAATATATGGAGCAAAAAATCCCTTTTGCTGTTACACGTCATGGACAAACAGTAGGATATTATATTCCCGCTCGTCTAACTCCCACCGAAGCAGAGCGATTATCTTTACAAAAAGCGGCTGAAACCCTAGATCAGATGTTATCCCAAGAAGGTCTTACTGAAGATGAATTAGTAAAAGAATTTCGTCAATTGCGAGAAGGAAAACAATTATCATGAAACCTAAAAAGTGTCTAGTTTTAGATGCTAATATTCTAATTCGTGGAGTTTTAGGAAAAAAAGTTCGTTCTTTGATTGAGCAAAATATTGATAATGTGAATTTTTATACTCCTAATATTTGTTATGAAGATGCACTTAAATATCTTCCTTCTCTAATGATAAAAAGAAATTTATCAGTTGAAAAACCTCTTGCTGTTTTAGATGCTTTGCTCAATTTTGTAGTGATGGTAGACTTAGATTTTTATGGTGAATTTGAAGATAATGCCCGTCAAAGAATTGAGAAAAGAGATGTAAATGATTGGCAAATTATAGCTTTAGCTTTGGCTTTAGATTGTTCTATTTGGACAGAAGATCAAGATTTTTTTGGTTCGGGTATAGCTACTTGGACAACGGATCGAGTTCATTTATATTTAAGGCAATAGTCTAATTTCTATTTTGTAGGGTCAATAATGCTTTTTAATCTTTTAAATATATGCTACCTTTGATCATAATTTGCGATAACATTAGCCATAAAAATTCAAAATAAAATAATGATAAAAACTCAAAAATTAGCACTAATTAGTATTAGTTTATTATTAATATTTCTTGGTTTATTTAATCTTAATAAATTTAATTTGCTCAAGTTTGATAGTAATTCTGCTCAAAATATAACCGTTAATGCTATGAATACAGCTTCTGATTTAAACAAAATTGATCAAGATTTATTAAAAGCAAATCGTATTTTTGCTTTTAAATTATTCACCAATATTGTTAACAAAAACGGTGATAAAAATTTGATGATTTCCCCTATTAGTGTAAATATCGCTTTAAATTTACTCTACAATGGTGCAGATGGAGAGAGTAAAAAACAAATGGCAGAAGTTTTAGGCATAGAAAATTTTAGTCTCTCGGATATTAATCTTTCTTCTCAAGAATTACTAAATTTTTTAGAAAGTCAATCAGATTTGGAGTTATCTATTGCTAATTCTCTTTGGTTAAAAGAAGGGTTTAGTTTTGAGTCTCAATTTTTAAAGAATAATCAGAAATATTTTCAAGCACAAATAAGGGAATTAGATTTTAATAATCCTGATAGTAAAAATATAATTAATGATTGGGTGAATAATGAAACTAGGGGTAAAATACCCACCATAATTGATTCTATTAGTCCTGAGAATGTTTTATTTTTGATTAATGCTATTTATTTTAAAGGTAATTGGACACAAGAATTTGATCCCAATTTAACTAAATCACAACCTTTTTATGTAAATAAAAATGATCTTGTTAATGTTCAATTTATGTCCCAAACCGATGTAAAAATGTACTATGAAAATGATGCGTTTCAGGCTATTAAATTGTCTTATGGCAAAGATGCAAATTTAAGTATGTATATTTTTCTGCCGAAAGAAAATAGTAATTTAAGTAATTTGATTAATAATTTAACTGTGGAAAATTGGCAACAATGGCAAAATAATTTTAAACAAGAAGAAGGTTTAATATCGTTACCCAAATTCAAATTAGAGTATGAAATTAATTTGAATGAAACTTTACAAACTTTAGGCATGACAGATATTTTTCAAGATTCTGCTAATTTTCAAAACATGACTACCTCTTCTGTGACGGTTGATGAGGTTAAACATAAAACTTTTATTGAGGTTAATGAAAAAGGTACAGAGGCAGCCGCTACTACTTCTATCGGGGTTAGGGTGACTTCTGTGCTTATTAATCAACCTTTTAAGATGATTGTTAATCGTCCATTTTTGTATGCTATTGAAGATAATCAAACTAAAACAATTTTATTTATCGGGCAAGTTATTAAACCTTAATCAGTTAAAGTTTGAGGTATTGGGATTTGAGTTTCTTAAGAAGAAAGATTTTATAGCAGTGGTCATTACTTTTAGGACATCTCCAAATTTTATAAACCATTCAAAGTAAGGATTTCATTTTTGAATTTTATCATAGAATGTCCTAATTGTCTCGAGCATTGCTATATCTCAAGTTCTTTTTAATACTTATAATAAATATTAATGGCTAAAGCCATCACTACAAACTATTTTCTGTTACCTAGTAGAACGATCGCCAAAATTTAAAAATAAAAAAAAATTAGACAAAATTAAGTTATGATAATTCATAAAAGATTACAAATAACCAAATAAAGTAATAATAAATTTAAAAATGTCTGCACCATTTTCTCCCCAAGAAATAGCCTCAGAAG
>CAZWLZ010000163.1:0-8062 GCA_964634505.1 uncultured bacterium
CGAAACTGATATAAAGGAGAATCTGGATTAGTGCAATTTTGCTGATAATAGATACAATTACCACAAGATTCTAATTGTAAGGGGCGACGATTCAAATTATTTGTCCTTAAAAGTTCTCTTTGAGATAAACCTCTTAATACTAATTCCTCTCCCTGCCAACGTGCTTCGATTAAGCCCGTATCAGCAAAACTTTGCCATCTTGAATCCCGATTAATTTGTTCTGGTAATGTAATAGTAATAAATGCACCTGTTTCATTTAATTCCCCTTCATAAGCATTTTGTGGTTGCACTACTGGCTGTACAAATCGATCGCCAATAGGTAAATCTACTAGGGTATTAGTAATAGGGGTATGTAATTGATAACGATTTTGTAATTCTTCTAAACTGGTTAAATCAGCTAGATAATTAGGATTACCATGAACAAAAATAATATGTTGAGGGCGTAAATTGTGAATTAATTGGGTAGTATTTCTACCGTCACTATGTTCAGCTAATAAATAACCTTCAATTTTTATTTGCTCACTCTCAAAATTATTAATAAAATTTTTAAATACATTACTTTGCCATGTTTTAGAATCTTCAGAAGCCAAAATTAACCAAGAAATATCACTATATTGACAATATTGTTCTAAATAATTCAAATTATCAGTTAACACAATACAAGGAGAATTACCTAAGTGATTACGTTCAATTTCCTTAGTAACTCGCTTTAAACGAGGGACAATTTTTTCATCCCAAAATAGAGGTTGATGTTTAGCAAAATTCTGCACATTTTGAGGTAAAAAGTCTAAAAACTCTAAATATTGATCACAAGCTAAAGCAATATTACCATCAACCCAAATATCAATATCTTTACCCGTTAATTGATGGTGAGATCGTAATAATTTAATAATTTCCTGCCCTAAACCGAAAGTAGGCACAGGTAAAATAATATTTTTTTGCGAATCTAAAGCAGAGATAATTTTTTCAACAAAAATTTTTTCTTGTAAACGACGATGAGGATGTCTAGCCGTGCCATAGGAAGCCTCAATAATCAAGACATCTGGGTTTAAATTTCTTAAACTTTCTAAAGATAAACCTTCAACTAATTGTAAATTGGATAAACAAAAATCCCCCGTATAAAAAACTTTATAAGTTCGTAACTTAGTAAAATATTTTATTAAAATCGCGGTAGCACCCGGTAAATGTCCAGTAGGAAACAACTCAATACTTAAATCATTAGTAATTTTTAAAGGTGATTTAAGGGGTAGGGGATGAATAAAAGAATTAATTGAATCCGTATTTTGAGTTAACCAATTTAAAGGTAATAATTTTGCTGTCACCTCACTGGTATAGACTGGAATACTTGGGAAATAACGATTAAATTCCAGTAAACCACGACTATGATCTTGATGAGCATGAGAACAAAAAACAAAGTCAATCCTTTGATTATTAAATTGTTGTAAAGATTCAAAATCACTTAATCCACAATCAAGCAAAAAACGATATTTACCCAAATTTAATAATAAACAAACACCTTCAGTGTGATGTCCCACACCAAAGGTATAACAAGATATTTTGTCTGATGTTTCACTTAAATCTATAAGTTGTTGATTCATCATACTGATAATAAATTAATGAGCTGAACCATTACCATCGTAATAATCCGTATCATAAAAACCGTTTCTAGTGCCAAAAAATAAAGCAGAAACGATAAAAAGTCCAGTTAAAATTACCAAAATTACTTTTACATCCATTTTTAATTACCTTTTCCTTTGATTAATGTCACTTTTATGATACTCTAAAGTTTCAGAATGGAAAATATTTAGTTTTTAGCTAAAGTTGGTTTTTCTACAACCTTATCAATTAATCCGTATTCTTTAGCTTCTTCGGGAGACATAAAAAAGTCTCTTTCTGTATCTTCTTCAATTTTTTCTAAAGGCTGAGAAGTATGAATTGCCAAATAATGATTAAGTTGTTTTTTCATATAACGAATATTTTCAGCCTGAATTACAATATCACTAGCTTGTCCTTGGACACCCCCTAAAGGTTGATGTATCATAATCCTAGAATTAGGAAGACTCATTCTTTTGCCTTTTGCACCGGCACTTAATAAAAATGCCCCCATACTGGCGGCCAATCCTACCGAAATAGTACAAACATCTGGTTTAATTTGATTCATGGTATCAAATATCCCCAATCCTGCTGAAATTGAACCTCCCGGAGAGTTTATATAAAGATAAATATCCTTCTCAGAGTCTTCGGCTTCTAGTAATAATAATTGAGCTACGATCGAATTAGCTAACTCGTCGTCAACTTGTTGCCCTAAAAAGATGATTCTCTCTCTTAATAAACGAGAATATATATCAAAGGCCCGATCGCCACGTCCAGAGGTTTCAATAACTGTTGGTATCATTAATTGTATCGTTTATATTAGTTAATTTTTAATTATTAAATTCTATTTTAGTATTTTCTTGTAACCAATAGTGAATTTATGACAAAAAAACAACTATTAACTATACTCTACAGTATTTAGTTTTTCTGATTTCGTCACAAGTATATTAAATTAAAGTAAATTTTGAAAAGTATTAACAGATTCAACGCTAATTGTTTCAAGATGTAGTCGTTGTAATTGATTTATGTCATTAAGTTGATTAATTTGAATAACTAAGGAAGAAGGGACTGTTTCAAAACGTTTTTCTAAAATACTAATAATATTTTGTCGTAAATTAGTTTTTATTCCTTCTTCTAAACCTTTTTCTAAACCTTTTTCTAAACCTTTTTGTTCTGTTTGTGCCAATTTATCTCTAAACGTTGTACGTAATGTCATAATTAATTCCTCATCTATTTTTGATATTTTTTTTGATTTTTGTTGATTTGATTCTAAATTTTCTAATAGTTTATTTACTAATTCTAAAATAATTTCTTGACAAAAAGTATTTTCTATTTTTTTTAATTCTTCTATGGCTTTTAATTGGGTATTTCCTTTGCCTAATATTCTTAACCAAAATGTTTGGTTATTTACTGGTAATTGATGCACTGCTATAATGCCCGTAAATAATTCTGGTTGCAAAAAATATATTCCCTTTTCCCACTTTTCTTCTTTTTTAGCCCCAAAACCTTTTAATATTTTCTCAGAAATAGTCGGCGTTATTATCCATAATCTTGGATTTTGTTCTTCTTTTTTCGTAATATTTTCTCGTTTAATTTTCCTAATTTCGCTTTGTCTAAAGTCAAATAATTTACTGATACATTCTCTAATTTGTTCGGCTGTTACCGCATTTCGATAAAATTCTAAGAGGCAAGTGGTTTGAATTATTTTACCTAATAATCCTAATGTTTCGGTAGCTTCCCTCACTTGGGGTTGTTTTGGTTCAAAAAAAACATCTATTTCTCTTCTTTCACTACTAACAGCCATAGATGAAGTTACTATGCCGTATTGATTACATAGTTCTGGTATATATTCTTTGACAAATTCATCGTGGGGAAATTGAGACATTTTTCTTTTTTCTTCTTATTTTACAACAAATCTAAGATAGAACTTACCCAAAAGAACTAAATAGGAATAGCTAATTTCATTAAAATAGAGTTTCAATATTATTGATAAAGTAATTATTGGCGATCGCCAATAATTCACAACCTTTTTTTTTCAAGGAATAAACTAGACTAAAATAATAGAATATTCAAAGATAAAAAAACCTAGCAATAAAAACTCAATTATGTGGAAAGAAATTGAATTACAAATTAGCCAACATAGTAATCAATTATTCAAAATACTGAATTATCAATCAGTCAGTGGCGGTTGTATCAATCAAGCCTATAAATTAATAGGTAAACAAGATAAAAATTATTTTATCAAACTTAATCAAGCCTCCGCCGTAGAAATGTTTAGAGTAGAGGCTTTAGGATTAAAAGAAATAGCCGCAACTAACACTATTAATGTCCCTTTGCCTATTTGTTGGGGAGTTACGCAGAATCAAAGTTATCTAGTCTTAGATTGGTTAGATTTAATTAGATGCCAAAATTGGTTAGAAATGGGGCGAAATTTAGCCAAATTACATCAACAGCAAAAATATTTACAATACGGTTGGCATATTAATAATACCATCGGCTCAACACCTCAAATTAATACTTGGTGCGATAATTGGGCAGACTTTTTTGCCGAAAATAGAATTGGTTATCAATTACATTTAGCTAATCGTAGAGGCGGTAATTTTGGAGATGAAAAAAAAATAATCTCTGCTGTTAAAAAAATTGTAGCAAATCATCATCCTCAACCTTCTTTATTACATGGAGACTTATGGTCTGGAAATGTTGCCTTTACTATTGATAATCAACCTGTTATATTTGATCCTGCTTTTTATATTGGCGATCGAGAAACAGATATAGCAATGAGCGAAGTTTTTGGCGGATTTCCAGCGACTTTTTATCAGGGATATAATCAAGAATGGCAACTAGATGAAGGTTATCAGCAACGCAAAAATCTTTATAATCTTTATCATATTCTTAATCACTTCAACTTATTTGGTTTCAGTTATGCTTCCCAAGCCGCTAGTATGATCCGACAAATTTTTTCTCAATTAAATTAATAAATTATATAATCTTATAATCTATTTAACGAAAACGTTTTTTGCGACGAGCAATGGCTTTACGTTTCTTTTTTTCAATGGGGGTTTCATGATGGCGACGACGTTTTATGTCAGCAAAAATACCCGCCTTAGAAACTTGACGTTTAAAACGACGTAAAGCTGACTCAATATTTTCATTTTGTCCTACAACCACTTGGGTCATTCAGTATCCTCCTATACGTTCGACATATTAACTCAAAATTTAGCAAAATTTAGACTTTTACGATTATAACATAAATAATGTTAGTATAGTAAGAGTTAATTTTTAAGTGTTATCTTCCAAGTAGTAATAAAGAAGATAATATAATTTTACAATTTCATGATCGCTAATTTTTTGATACTTAACTTTTTTCAAAAAATCTTCCATAAAATCAACAATCCAACTTAACTCTTGTTGTGGAGAAGATTCATCTAATTTTGTTAAATTATCTCTTATTTCTTCTAACATATTTGGCTTAGATTCTTCCATCTCAAGAGGAGTCGATCGCCTTAAAGGATCACGTTCTACCGCTGCAAATCCTAAAGATACAGCTTGTTGAATCTGTTGGTGTAAATTATGTTTTCCTTTGCGTGTTTGTTGTTCCATTCCCTCGGTAGAAGAAGCATACAAGGGAGTTAATCGATTAAGAGCGTAAGTTGCCACTTCTAAAGTGTTAATATAGGCTTTTGTTTTACTGTGAATTTTATGATGTTTCATTTGATAATCAATTTCATGATCTACCAATAATTCCATCGCATTTTTATATTGTTGTTTTTGATCTTTCATAATTTAAGGTGAGTTCGGAACGGAATAATAAAGATATAAATTGAAATAAACTAATAATTTTTTCAGTATTTTTTATATTTAAAAAATATCTATTTTGTCTTGTCATTATTTTAGATGAATCCTGTTTCTTGTATCAATAATTTTCGTCTTAATTTTATTAACAAGAGGTTTTAATCCCTTGCTTTTAAGGATTAAAATGTCTTAATTAACTTGTCTGTTGTTATAATATTTAATCAATTTTATTGAGCCGAAATAAAAGAAGCAAAAGCAATTTGTCCGATCGCCAATCCACCATCATTAAGGGGAATTTTTTGCCCCCAATAAGGATTAAATTTATTATTTCTAAGAGTATTAATTGTATTTTCTAATAAGTATTTATTTTGAAAACAACCTCCACTTAAAACTATCGTTTTAGTATCAATTTTTTTACTAATTAATAATATTATTTGGATCAAAGTAAGATGAAATTTAGTAGCAATTAAATTTAAAGATTTTTTATTCAAATAATCTTCAATAATCTCTTTAACTATGGGTTTCCAATCAATATAATTACAAATATTCGGTTCATATTGCCAATGAAAATTATAAGTTTTATCTACTTTTAAATCTTCGGTTAAAAATTCTAAGGCCATGGCTGCTTGTCCTTCAAAAGTAACACGATCAATTATGTTTAATAAGGTAGCAATTCCATCAAATAAACGTCCTACACTTGAAGTTAAAGGAGTATTAATTTTTTGATTAATTATTGTTTGAAATAAATGTAATTTTTCAGGAGAATAACTATTAATTATTTCTAAATTTTTAGGGACATTTTCTAATTGATTAAATACGGTATTTAATAATGCTAAACCAATGCGTTTTGGTTCTAAAATCGCTTGATTACCTCCTATCAAAGGAAAGGGCAAAAAACTCCCTATTCTGATGATATTACTATCAGTAATCACAAAAAATTCTCCTCCCCAAATGGTGTTATCTAATCCATAACCTGTACCGTCAAAAGCTATACCTAATAAGGGTAATTTTAAGTTATGTTCTACAATTACACTAAAAATATGGGCTAAATGATGTTGTACTTTGATAATGGGAATTTTGCTTTTTTTTCTATTACTTAATTCTTGGGCATATTGACTTGAATAATAATCGGGATGAGCATCACAAGCGATTATATCTGGTTCAAAATTGTAAATTTTAGTAAAATGTTTGATGGTTTTTTGATAAGTTTTAATCGTGTCTAAACTTTCTAAATTTCCTATATGTTGACTAGCAAAAATTTGATTATCTTTGGTGATCGCCATTGTATTTTTAAGATGTCCACCTAAAGCTAAAATTTTCATCTCTTTTTGCTCTTGACAAATAGTCCTTTTTGTGGTATGCAAAGCATAACCTCTTCCACGTCGAAGAATCATTAATTGATTATCAATTACTCTGACAAGAGAATCATCAACAGGATGTAAAATTTGGCGATCGTGAATTAAAAAATAATCTGCTAAAGAATTTAAGCGAATTAAAGCCTCTGATTCATCGATACAAATAGGCTCATTATTAAGATTGCCACTGGTAACAATTACAGGAAAATTTAACTCTTTTAATAAAAGATGATGTAAGGGTGTATAAGGTAACATCACACCTAAATAAGGATTATTAGGAGCAATTTCTTCACTCAATAAATGATTATTTTCTAATAATAAATCTGATGATATTGTTGATGAATTAATATTATTTAATTGACTAATTTTTTTTAATAAAACGATAGGAGAAGCAACCGAAAATAAAAATTCTTCTTCCTTTTTAGAAACTAAACAATGATCTTTAATTTGAGTTAAATTGGGATACATTACCGCAAAAGGTTTTTGAGGTCGATTTTTCCGCCTTCTTAAAGTTTGAACTGCCAAATTATTGCGGGCATCAACTATTAAATGAAAACCTCCTAATCCTTTAACTGCTATAATTTTTCCTTCTTTAATTAAATTAGCAGTTTGAATTAAAGCCTCATTAAAATGACTTAAACAAACCCCTTTTTTATCCCATAATTGTAATTGTGGCCCACAATCATGACAAGCATTAGGTTGAGCATGAAAACGTCTATCATCAGGATTATAATATTCTTGTTCACATTCTGAACACATTTGAAATTTACTCATGGTAGTTAAATGGCGATCGTAGGGTAAATCTTCAATGATAGAATAACGACAACCGCAATTAGTACAATTAGTAAAAGGGTAACGATAACGCCTATTATGAGGATCAAAAATTTCTTGTAAACACTCATGACAAGTATTTAAGTCAGGCAAAACGATCGCCATTTTATTTTGAGAATTATTATTAATAGAGTCGGAATTTTTAATAATAAACTGTTGATAATTAACTAAATTTAACTGTTTAATTTCTATACTATGAATTTCTGCTAGTATTGGTTTTTCTTGTTTAATTTTTTCGATAAAAAAATTTAATTGTGATGGTGTTGATTCAATTTCAATAGTGACACCAATAACCGAATTATTTACCCATCCTTTTAAATTTAATTGTGTAGCTAATTTATAAATAAAAGGACGAAAACCTATTCCTTGTACAATACCTTTTATAATTATTTGATAACAATTTTTAATCATAACTCTTACCTATTACCTATTACCTATTACCTATTACCTATTACCTATTACCTATTACCTATTACCTATTACCTATTACC
>CAZWLZ010000164.1:0-8003 GCA_964634505.1 uncultured bacterium
CTTGCACCTTCTAAAATTTCTGCGGTAATATAGGCGATCGCCTCTGGGTAATTCAGTTTTAAGCCTTTTGCTTTGCGTCTTTCTGCTAATAATGCGGCTGTAAATATTAGGAGTTTATCTTTTTCTTGGGGTGAAAGTTGCATAGTTTTACTAAAATTATGGCAATGTTATTGAGTAGCAATCAAGGTTAAATTATAGCAGTCAATTAATTCTTTTTAATTTTTTATTTGCCAAACTCTTGGTATGACTTTGTGTCTGTCTAAGTAATGTAACCGCAAAATATCCCATACATCAATAAACCAAGTTTTTACTTCATCCATAGAGTTGCCTCGATAACGACACAATATTCCTTTGATTAAGTTGGTAACTCCTGCTTCTCCTTGAGTTTTTCGATGATTCCATAGACTGCGAATTTGTTTTTTTATGTGGTCATAATTAGGTAATTCTCCGATTAAATAAAGTGTACCAATAATTGATTGACCTGCCAAACCGTTGATATTATTACATATTTGTTCATTCCCGGGTAGCCATTGGCGATCGCCAAATAAGAGTTGATTTTGTTGCCAAATTTCGGTGGCGGATTTCCAATCTCCTTGAATAAATTTTTCTCCTCTGGCGGTACGTCCAAATCGATTGATTTCCCAATGAAAATAATGGGAGTTTTCCCCTAATTCTACTCGATAATTTTGTTGATAAACTGCCCCATTAAAAATGATATTTTCTTGGGGTAAAAATTCTAAACAAGCATTATCATGGATTTTGATTAAAATATTAGAGGTGGCTATTTGGCCATTGGTTTTATAAATTTTGGCGGCCGATGGTGTGGTTATTAACGTTTTGCAATTATCGTTAAGGGTAATTTTTTGTGAAAGTATATCTGATCCTACCATGCCCCCTGCTGTGTGTAAAATAATACTATGGCAAATATTTTTGCCTTCAGGATAAAAAGGGCTTTGTATTTTAAAAGGTGCTTGACTGTAATTAGATAAAATTTGCGTCTGGTTGTCTCTATTTTGATAGGTTATTTCTAATTTGCCATGCCAATTGAAAGAGGAGGTTTTCATTTTTTAAGATAGGAATAAATTTTTTATTTGGCGATCGCCAATCATACTGTATCATAAAAGTTGATAAGATCAATTGTTATTAAAAGAGCTTTTCTAATAGTTCATCTTTGGTTAAATTAAAATGTTGTGTAATATCACGCATAATATTATTTAATGTCCCTATTGTAATAGGATTGTGAGCAGGAATAGTTATGTGATGTATTCCTTTTTCAAATGTTGTTAATCTTATATGACTACCTGTTTGCCGAGTAACGGTATAGCCCAACTTAGACAATTTTTTGATCAAATCTTTACTTGATATATCTCTCGGTAATTTCATAGGGCAAAAACTTCGTCTCTAACAATATGTAAACGAATAATTTGGGGACAATTTTCCATCTCGTCAGAATAATGGCAATTAACGGCATCTTTAATCATTTCTCGTAAAGATTTTAAATCATCAGCTTCGGTAAAAATAGACTCTCCTAATGCCCTAGCGGTATAGCCGCCCTCAATATTATCTTCTACTAAAAAAATTATTTCTGTCATCTTTATTTTTTATAACTATTGCTTAATTTATTTTAATTCAGCAGTAACTTTAGTTACTTTTATCATACTAAAATTTGAAAATAGTTGACAATTGATAATCGATAGTTGATAGTTGATGATCAAAGACTTTAATTATTATTTATTACCTATTTTTACATGAGTGATTTATCTTTAAAAAATTACCCTTCTGTCTCTTCAGACTTAAACTTAAATTTAGATTTATCCATAGTTGTACCTGTTTATAACGAAGTTGAAAGCGTTAATCAATTAATTTTGGCGATCGCCAATTCAGTAGAAACACAACCATTAAACTATGAAATCATTTGTATTGATGATGGCTCAAGTGATGGCACTACAGAAGTATTACAAGATTTAGCTAGAAATCGAAAGGATTTAAAAGCAGTGATTTTAAGACGTAATTACGGACAAACAGCAGCTATGGCAGCAGGATTTGCCACAGCTAAAGGTAAAGTTATTGTAACCCTTGATGGTGATTTACAAAATGATCCAGCAGATATACCCAAATTATTAGCAAAATTAGATGAAGGTTACGATTTAGTTAGCGGTTGGCGAAAAGAAAGACAGGATGATGCTTTAACTCGTTTATTACCTTCTAAAATCGCAAATTGGTTAATAGGTAAAATTACAGAAGTAAAACTCCATGATTATGGATGTTCGTTGAAAGCCTATCGTAGTGAATTGGTAGCAGACATGAATCTTTATGGTGAATTACATCGTTTTTTACCCGCTTTAGCCTTTATAGAAGGGGCAAGAATTTCAGAAATTCCTGTTACTCATCATGCCCGTCGTTTTGGTAAAAGTAAATACGGTCTAGGGCGTACGATTCGTGTAGTTATGGACTTATTGACAGTGTTTTTTATGAAAAAATTTTTAACACGTCCAATGCACGTTTTTGGCTTATTTGGGCTTGTTTCCTTGTTTTTAGGTACAGTTTTAGCAATTTATCTTACTATTATTAAATTTGGTTTTCAAGAAAGTATTGGCGATCGCCCCTTATTAATTTTTTCTGTATTATTAATAATGGCAGGAGTTCAATTATTTTCTTTTGGATTACTAGCAGAATTATTAATGCGCACCTATCACGAATCACAAAATCGCCCTATTTATCGTATTAGAAAAATAGTAAAAAACTCAGATACTATCATCTAATCTAAAAGGCTTAATTATTTAGTTTGCGTTAAAATATCTAACCCCATTACCCATTACCCATTACCCATTACCCTTTGCCCTTTACCCTTTACCCCTTAAACAAAGTTAAAATATCCTTTTTAGTTTTAGCAAGTTGCCATCGTAAATTCTTATAAAAAGTATCATTTTCTCTAATTTTATCACCCTCAAAAACCGTATTAAATAAATAAGTATCAGCTTCTTTATCGATGGCAATAATGGGGGGGTGTTTTATCTCCCAAATATCCTGAGTTGGTAAATTAGCATAAGGATCATCTATTCTATTAGTATGAGTGCTATTTTCACCGAAACCAATATTAGCAATTAAATTAAATTGAGGAGTAATCGAAATTCCTTGATTTAACCAACAAGAAAAAGTCCACCGATAATCCCAAACGCTATTATTTCCTAATTTTTTGGAATATACGCTTTGAAAAAGATTCGTCCAATATTTTTGTTCATAAATATCATCTGAGAATAATTTAATTAAATTTTTGTCTTTAAATTCTACCCAACGATTCATATCCATATCGTATTTTTGCCACGCATTTCGCCACGTCGCCCACCCCCAAACTAAGTTATATTTAGAAAAGTAATAACTGTAATTATTTCTAATAATACCTTTTTGAAAATTGGCACCACTAATGTGCATAATCTGTTCATTATTTCGGTAATATTCTAGGAGAGTTTGACAATAAGAAAAAAAAGAATCCGTAGGTAAGCAATCATCTTCTAAAATAATGGCTTCTTCTACCTGTTCAAATACCCAATTTAAACCCGTTGAAACTCTTACTTTACAACCTAAATTTTTCTCGGCAAAATTAGTAAAAACTTCACAATCCCAATCAATATTATCGAGAATAATTGATCTTGCTTGTTGACATTTTTCTTCTTCTTCTTTAAATCTTGCACCATCAGCTACTATAAATAATTTAGGTGGTTTTGCTTTTTTTACTTGTTCAAAAACTTTAATTGTGGTTTCTGGGCGATTAAAAATTAATAAAACAACGGGAGTTTTTAATTCAAAATTTGTCATAATTTCAGTTAAAAATAGATATTTTATGATTAATAGAGCTGATACTAAACCTCGTAGTGAGGGCTTTAGCTCTTCTTTTAGGCAACGAGAAAACTCCTTTAGGGGTTACTACTCTACAAGCCTTAATTATCTTAATCTGCTTAAATCAATGTTAAATTGTTATGGTTGAAATTGAGGATTTTCTTTTAAAATAATAATTTTAAGATTAGGTAGCAACTTGAGTTAAATATTCATTAAATTTAATATCTCTTGATAAATAATTTGAAAACTAACGTTATTGGTTTTAGCTAATTTTACACAGTCTTCATATTCGGGTTGAATATTAATTATTTGATTATTTTTTGTAGCAATTTTTACTTTTGCTATGCCATATTTAGTATTAATTTCTATTAATTTACGAGGTAAAATTTTTCTAGTTTCTATTCTTTTTCTAATGCCTAAAGTAGTAGTTTCCGAAAAGATAATTTCTTCACATAAATCAACTTTTTCTTCATCACAAATAACAGTTAATAAAATACCAGGACGAGATTTTTTCATGCCGATAGATTGAGTAAAAACATCCTTAATTCCGATCGCCAAAAGTCGTTCAAAAAGATAGCCAAAAATTTGCGGATTCATGTCATCAATTTGAGTTTCTAACACCATTATTTTTTCACTAATTAAATCAGTTTCTCTTTGATTACCTAGCCATATTTGTAAAATATTCGGCAACTCAAAATCACTACTACCTGCACCAAAACCTATTTTTGCTAAGGTCATTTTTGGTACATTACCAAACTCTTTAACTAAAGTAGTGACAATGGCCGCACCTGTGGGGGTTACTAATTCTTTTTCAATACTATTACTATAAATTGGCACTTCTCGGCTTTGTAATAATTCTAATACCGCAGGTACGGGAACTGATAATTTCCCATGAGCCGCTTTAACTGTACCTCCTCCTAGGGGTAAAGGTGAACAATATAATTCCTCAATCCCTAAATAATTTAAGCCTAAACAAGTTCCTACTATATCAATAATGGCATCGATCGCCCCCACTTCGTGAAAATGTACTTGATCGGGTGTAGTATTATGTATTGTACTTTCGGCGATCGCCAATTTGTTAAAAATAGCTAAACTCCAATCAGTAACTTGCTGAGGAAAATTAGCATTATTAATTAATAGTTGAATATCTCTAAGATGGCGGTGATGATGGTGATGATTAGTTAAATTAACATGGAATTTAGTCGCAGTTTGTCCTTGACGTTGCACTTTTTCACAATGTAAAGAATACTCCTCATCTATTCCTAAACTAGAAAGAGATTTAATCAGATATTCCAAAGAAACACCCATATCAACTAATGCACCTAAACACATATCCCCCGCAATTCCCGTAGGACATTTAAAATAAGCTAATTTATTAGTCATCAAGTATAATTAAGCTAATTTATTAATAAAGTTATAAAAATGGCCAATATATATGAAATTTATCCTGACAATCCACAACCACGAATAATAAGTAATATTACAAAAGAACTCAAAAACGGTGCAATTATGCTATATCCAACAGATACAGTTTATGCTATTGGTTGTGATTTGAATGTAAAATCAGCAGTACAAAAAGTAAGGGCATTAAAACAAATTGCTAATGATAAACCTTTAACTTTTTTATGTTCTTCCTTGTCTAATATTTCTGAATATGCAATCGTTACAGATCAATCATACAAGATTATGAAACGTTTAATACCAGGCCCTTATACTTTTATCCTTCAAGCGACTAAATTAGTGCCTAAATTAGTTATTAATCCCAAACGAAAAACTACGGGCATTCGTGTGCCTGATCATAATGTTTGTAAGGTTTTATTAGAATCTTTAGGAAATCCTGTTATTTCTACTTCTGCCCATGTGCCTGAAGATGAAAATGGTCAAAAAGAGACCGAATTTTTAGATAAATTTCAATTATTCGATCGCCTAGATAAATTAGTTGATATTATTATTGATGATTATAGTGATTTAACTTATCAAGTTTCAACCATTATTGATGTTACTAATGATCAAGTTGAGATTACCAGAAAAGGTTTAGGATTTGAACAAGTATAGCAAAAGTGGAACAGTCATCCTTTCTGTTATCCATATTAAGAAAGGACAGGCTGGAAACCTATCCCACAAGAATACTTTACAATGATTGATATAAACTAGCATTATTCAAAATAGCAGGTGTGGTATTTAAGACAATCGTCCCATTTATGGTTAAGGATTTGTTAATCACTAACTGGCCTAAACTATTAGACTTGTTGTTAAATAAGTTAAGACAAAATAGAATTAAAGAAAAAATGTCCAAAAATTGAAATTAAGTTAGACAGTAATGCTGAAGATAAAAAGAATACTGGAAAACGATAGACTATTAAGAGCCACCACAGGATTAAATAGAAAAGCCTTTGCTCAACTACTCCAAGACTTTGAACCGGTGTATCAGGCTCAAAGAGAGCAAGATAGTGAAACCAGGATTAGAAAGATGGGGGGTGGTAGTAAAGGGAAATTAAAAACAATTAAATAAAAATTATTTTACATTTTATTTTACTTGAAATGTTATCCCACATTTGATTTGGCAGCAGTATTATTTGAGTGAGATCGATGATCACAAGCTAATCAGGAGAAAAGTTTTTGATTTTTTTAGAAGCATTTAAAATTTCAATACCTATAACATTTCCTTGGTAGTCGTAATCCAAGATTACACCATGACTAACTGAATCACTTTCTTCAATTTCTGCATCACTCCAATTAATTCTTAATACATCAACTTCCTTATCATATTTAGCCTCCATTATTTTACCTCCTATATTTGTTTAATTTACTCGTACAATACACTGTTACAATTTTATTTGGTTCAACCAAATCATTAATATAAGTGGCGATCGCCATTAAATAAATAATTTTCTTTAGTTATTTATTGGCCTAAATTTTAATTCAGAGACTTTCTAAATTTTGTTACAATTAATCAAATAATTTTTGAAGAAAAAATAATATGCTTACAGAAACAATGGTTAAACCTTCTAGCTGGATTGATCAAGAAATAACAATAATACCTGTGAGAAATCTTTTTTTATTTAAGTTTACTGATCAATTACAAGAAAGATTAGATGAACTTTCCTCTGAGAAAAAACAACAAGAATTATCGGTAGAAGAAAAAGCAGAATTGGCAGGAATATTGGAATTAAACCAAATTTTCACTCTTTTAAATGCTAAAATTATTGCTCAATCTTCATGATGAATATCATAATGATCAATTTATAGTTAAAGCCAGACAACTATGGATTAAAGGCGGTTGGCATCCCCAAAAAGCTGATCCCATAATGCCCCAATGATTTTTATTGTGGCGATCGCCAAGTAAGATCGCCACACCTAAAGCTGTGGTACAGGCATTCAGCCTATGATCAATAAAGAAAAGACGTTGAATTATTCATTGTGATAAGATGATTTAAAATAATTAATTCAATGAAGATGAAAAATATATATAAACTACCACTAATCTTAGAACCACAACCCGAAGGCGGTTATACTGTAACTTGCCCTTTATTACCCAATTTAATTACCGAAGCCGATACATTAGATGATGTTATTCCCCATGTTTCCGATGCTTTGTCGGCACTAATTGAAGCCTATCAAGAGCTAAATAAACCTTTACCTTCTTTTCTACACCCTATTAATGGTCAAAAATAAAAGTATCAATTAAATCATGTTCTGATAAAATCTTCCTAATTGCTACTAAATGCGTTAAGTCAACATAAGCATTATCCTGATATTTTGGTAAAACAATTAAGGTTTCTGACATAGAATGTTCAAAAACATAATGGAAGCCTTGAGTTGGTAATAAAGTAAAATTTAAGTTGAAAAGAAATTTTTTAAGATCATAAAAAAGAATATTTTTAATCATCATGTTTAATAACTCCTTTTAATTGTTTTAGTATATTATTTCGATATTCAGCTTCCTTAAAAAAAATCGACATAAAACTGTGGATATGGCATCCTGTCTGCGATCGCCTTTTAGTTCGTAGTAAGCCCTTTAGGGCTAATCATGGCTAAAGCCATTACTACTAACTGGCGATCGCCAAACATAAAACTGTGAAACAGGCATCCTGCCTGTGATCAATAAAGACAAGACAGGCTAGAAGCCCATCCCACAAGATTATTTGATTTTACTGTAGGGGTAC
>CAZWLZ010000165.1:0-7970 GCA_964634505.1 uncultured bacterium
AGGACAAAATAAGCTACAAAGAAAAATTTTTGTTTATTTCCGATAAAGTCTATTAAAGCCTTTTCCCCTGTAGAATTGATAGATGTTTTTAATGATTTTGAAAAAACGGAATACGGGCGCTATAAATTACCTAATCTTATCGCAGGAAATCAAGTTGATGTGGTTGTGCGGTTGAAAGTTCCCCCCATGACAGAATCAGCGCCCCTCATCAAATGCCGATTAGCTTATGATGATAATGACACCCAATCAAGAAAGGTATCTCAACATCAATTATCTTTACCTGTGGTTAACTCTAGCGAGTTGCAAAACTATCCTTTTAATGAGGAAGTAAAAGCCAGAGTAGTTCAATTAATGGTGACGCGCGCTAAAGAAGAAGCTATCAAAAACCTTGACAGGGGGGATATTACCGGCACAAGACAGCGTTTAGAGGATGCCAAGGAAAAAATGATGGCTTCTGGTATTTCTTTTGAACTTATCCAGCCTGACATAGCGGAAATAGACAATTTATTGGATGCTTTAGAAAGAGGAGAGAATAAATCCATGAGGAAAAATGCCCATTATCAAAATTATATCAAACGCCTTAATCGTTAATAAATAATTTGAGAGTAGTAAGCCTTTCGGGGCTTCTATCAATAAATATTAACTACATAGTGTATAAATCCTAAAAATGAATAGGATAGATAAACATACAATCTAAATCAATCAATAACAATTATGGCAATTAAAGCAACAGAACAACGGCTAGATCAGATTTTTAACCTTGCTAACTATCAATTTGATATTCCATCCTATCAGCGTCCTTACGCATGGAGTAAAGATCAAATTTTAGAATTAATAGATGATCTGGTGGAGGCTTTCCCTTACTCTGATGATGAAAATAATGATTATTTTTTAGGCAGTGTTATTCTTATTGAAAAAGAAAAAAAACCTCAAGTGGAAGTAGTTGATGGGCAACAACGTTTAACAAGTTTAACCTTATTATTTTCTGTTTTTCGCCATCTTTTATCCCCTGACAGTGATGGTTATAAAGATATTAATGATTTTATCGAAAAGAGAAGGAATACAGGAGCAATATGTGGATTGAAAGTGAGAGAACAAGATGATAAATTTTTTGGTGACTATATTCGCACTGGTGGGGGTATTAAAAACTTATTAGAAATAGATGCAGGATTAGAAACAGATAGTCAAATTTTATTGAGGGATAATGCTCGTCTTTTAGTTAAAGAATTAATCGATCGTTGTCCCGAAAATGTAGAATTAGAATCATGGATTTTGCACTTGCTAGAAAATATTTTAGAAAAATGTTATTTAGTAACTGTTTCTACTTCTGATTTTGATACAGCTTATCGTATATTTTCCACTATTAATACTCGTGGTTTAGATTTACAATTAAATGATGTTCTTAAATCAGATATTATTGGCAATATTGAAGGGGAAAAAGACAAAGAAAAATATACTAAAATCTGGGATCAAGAAGAAACTGATTTAGGTAGAAAAGATTTTGAAGCCTTATTTTCTCATATTCATCGCATTAAATTAAGAGAAAAACAAAAGCTAGGTTTATTAACAGAATACCGTAAAAAAATTAAACCACAAGATAATCCTATTGAATTTATTGATAAAGTTTTAAAACCTTGTTCTGATCAATTTGAAATTCTTAAACATCAAAGATTTACTTGTGATAATGAGGAAGAACAAAAACAAGTTAATCGTCTTTTTGGTTGGTTAAATCTGATTGATAATTCTGATTGGTTGCCCCCTGCAATTTATTTTTTAGTTAAACATCCCAACAAAACATCTGACATCAAAAACTTTTTTATTAATTTAGAAAGATTGGCGGCAGGTTTAATGATTCTTCGGGCTGACATTAACGAAAGAGGCAGAAGATATGCAAAGGTTTTAGATGCAATTGATGAAGGAAGAGAAAAGGCTATTACAGTTACTAAAGAATTATTATCCGCAGAAGAACAAAATCAAATTATTGAGATTCTGGACGGTAATTTATACTTACAAACTCGTAGCCGTTTATATTTCTTAAAAAGATTAAATTCTGATATTACAGAATATGATTTTGAACCAAATAAATATCCTGAGTTAGTCACCATTGAACACGTTTTACCTCAAAATCCTGACTCTAATAGTGAATGGTGTACAAATTGGGAATATGAAGTAAGAGAAAAATGGGTACATCGTTTGGGTAATTTAGTTCTACTCTCTCGTAAAAAAAATTCTGAAGCTCAAAATTATGACTTTAAGAAAAAAAAAGAAAAGTATTTTAAAAAAGGTAATCCTACAAAATATTCTTTAACCATTGAAGTAATTAATCAAGAGAAATGGAATGAGCTAATAGTTGAATATAATCAACAAGAGTATTTACAAAAATTACTCAATCTTTGGAATTTAGAACAATCAATTATTACTACATCTATTGTTGAATCAACAAAACCAACAACGATCAAAAAAGACTTAATAGAGAGTCCAGATTTTTATGTTAATTTTAGTGAGGGCGATCGCTCTTGGGAAGATTGGCAAGAATACGGTTTTATCTCTGGTGGTAATGGGAAATGGTTTATTCAAACTCTCAAAAATTTATCTCAGGGCGATCTCTTCTTTGTTAATTATTGCGATAGTGGTTATGTAGGTGTCGGAATTGTAGAAAAAACCGTTGTACCTGTCAAAGATTTTCAAATAGAAATTAATGGCGAAAAAGTACCCATTTGGGAAGCACTTCTCAAATCAAAAAATATAGATCATGATCGACATGATTTGGATTTATGCGAGTATTTTGTCAAAGTTAAATGGCTAAAAACATTACCTAAAAATGAAGCCTATTGGGAAAAAGGAATGTTTGCCAATAGGAATACCTGTTGTCGCCTACGTCATCAGGAAACACGAGAGAAATTATATCAACATTTTGGTATTGATGAGGAAGTTTAACTAACTTTTCGACAAATAACTTAATCAATACTGCACAAATTTACTGACCAAACTATTGACAAAATATCATGATTACAGCCGAAAAAGCCATTGAACTATCAAAAGCCTATATACAAGCATAAGAAGACGGAAACGAGGAAAAATGTATCGCCTATTGTCAACAACTTAACGCTCAAAAAAAAGCCAATAACTTAGAATATGATCCTGTAATAGAAGATTACGTTATTGAATTTCCTGTTTATTTGGATAAACTTATTAACTTATTAAATGATGAAGAATTGATCGAATTTCATCGACAAATAGCTGATAATTTAGAGGAAGAAGATTATACAAGTCTTTATGGTTATGAACTAGATACAGGGCATTTTTTAGGTTTAATAAAACTGTGGAAAAGAACTTATAAAGTTTTAGAAAACGATGAATCAAACGACATTTACATAATTCCTCGAACTTATATTATTGCCACCGATGCTTTTTATTATGGTTATGAATTTTATGACGATTATGGGAAATTAAAACTCACTGAAAAAGAAGCATTGGAAGCTAAAGATTTTGCTATGACTGCTATTATACAATATGTATTTGAAGAAGTTGATAATCATGTTGACGCTTATTACGATTTTGAACATATTTTAGAAAAATTAGCTAATTCAGAGATATTAGATGAGGTGATTTTAATAGGTTTTAATGAAGCTACTTATTCTCGTGATAATCTTGAGTCGGCTTTAACAAATCCTAATTTAAGTGAGAAATGCTTATTATTTATCCTTGATTTTTGCTGTGGTAATGATTTAAGTAATTATGATTGTTACGATAATTATCAATCCACTATAGATGAGGAAATGGAATCCTTAGAAGATGTTGGTTGTATCTCACTTCTCAATGGGATTATTAAACATCCTAAAGTTACTCAAGAAATTTTAGAACAATTAATTGAATCGGAATATGAACAAGTTGCAAAATTTGCTAGAGAAAAACTGCAACAGTTTGAGTAATGCAAATTTGGAGAGGATTATTACCGATGAAAATATCATAATAGAAATTCCTGAAGAATACTATTTGGGAAAAATTATTGAATAAGGGGCGATTTAAAAAATTAGAGTGGCGATCGCCTTTTTTTTGTGGGGTACGATTTCCTTTCAATCAAAATAAAAAAAGCTATAATATGTCAACAATGACATACTGACCGAATGAGTGAAAATGAAAGTAAACCCCTTGTATGGTTAAAAGGAGAAGTTAAAACTCCACCTTTTTCAAGCCAAGCAAGACTAGAGGCAGGATTTTTATTAAGAAAATTACAGGGGGTGAAACCGTGCTATTTTAGGGCATGGGATATGATGGAATATTTAGATGTATGCAGTGAGGTTAATCATGAATCAAAAATTAATTGACTCCTTAATCACCGTAGTTCAATCACTTACTAATGAGGAACGCCAAATATTTGAACAAAAATTGTTCTTTGATGATTCTTTAATTTCGACACGGGATATTGTTAACTTAGCCCAAAAAAGTCATTCTTTTGATTTTCTCAAGGATGAACCCGATATTTACACCTTAGAAGATGGAGAACCGATCTAATGTCTCTCAAAAAAGGTGATATTGTTTTAGTTCCCTTTCCTTTTACGGATTTAAGTACCACAAAACTTCGTCCTGCTGTTGTATTGTGGGTTGATTTATCGGGAATAGATATTACAGTTTGTTTTATTTCTTCTCAAAATGTCAATAGTATCAGTGTGGAAGAATTTTTGATTGATGAAAGCGAGTCCGAATTTACTCAAACAGGATTAAAAGTTACTTCTAAAGTTAAAGTGTCTAGGATAGTAACTATTGAAAGAAATTTAATAACGAGAAAACTCGGAGAATTAGGGATAGGTTTATTACAAATTTTGAATCAAAAATTAAAAAACACTTTCCAACTTCACTAAAAGAATAATCTTGAATAAATACAGTATCGTCAAAAAAAGTGAGATCCCACAGTGCCGCTTTTGGCGATCACCTTTTATGGGGTAAAGTTTGATCAACTCTTAAAAAAGATAAAATAATCACAAAGTAGTCACAATTATTAATTATGAAAAGTGTCGAATATTTAATAGCTATCAACGGGATTAAAAAAGCGGTAGTTATTCCTATCCTATCGAAATAGTTATGTTTATCAATAATTCTTCTAATAGAATAGAGAAATGAGAGAGGCGATCGCAATCACCCATTACCTATTCTTCAGAAGTAATTCTTAAACGGACTAATTTTTCACCGCCATCATCAAGACGCACTTCGATCGCCTCACTGGTTAATTTTTCTAAACAACTCAAAAGTGATCGTAAATGAGGATTACTTGCTCCTGTTTCTACATAAAGGCGATCGGCATAACTACCTAGTTTTTTCCAATTAGTAAAAAGTTTAACCACATTTTGTTCTAATTGGGTAGCCTGTTTTACCAAATCTGCTGTAAGACTTAAACAATCTAAGCGTAAAGCCTCTTGTAAAGCTAACTCTAAATCAATACTACTGGCTTTCAAAGTATCAACTTGAGAAGCCGCATCTAAATATCTTCCTAAACTTTTTGCTTCAGATGTCATGCGTTTTACTGTATCAACGTCTGGATTTTCGGCAATTTCTTTTTTAATTACGTTAATTTGATCTTCGGGTAATTTCTCTAATTCTTTTAACAAAGGTGCTAAATGACGGGGAGGAAGCATACCTTCAGAGGCTTTTTCCTTAATTTCAGGAGGCAATAAATCGGAATTCATAGCCGTATATTCATCGGTTAATTGCTTTACTTCCCTTCGAGTAATCCGATCGCCATTTTGAGCCGATTCTCCTACCAATTTTTGTATCTCAGGATGAGCTTTAGCCGTTTCTACAAAAGCCCGTTTACTAAAATTATTGATCGCATTAACATCTAATTTGCCTTCAGCCAAAAGAGTATCCGCACTATTAGCAAGTTGAATCAAAGCATAAGCCTGACTTTTGGTAATTTCCCTATTTTTCAACCAATTTAAAAAACCATTACCTCTACCATCGCCGCCTTTTTTTTCTCTATCTCTAACAATTCTCAAAGTACGTCCACGCCATATATCCGTTTGTAAATCAAAGCGATCGCAAACGAGCCAAACTTTTTCTACTTGCTCTTGAAAAGCATAATCTTCAAGGGTTTCATCTTCAGGATCGGGTAATTCAAAGTCTAAATCAGCAGGAATTGATAACGCTTCGGCTAATTCGATGGTAGGGGAAACATCAGCAACCATAATCAAAATTTTCTTTTTTGTTAAAACATAGTCTTTTTATGACCTTAATTAGATTATCACGTTAAGTCAAAACAAAGATAATTAATTCTTAATCATTAAACCAACTGACACGCCAAGCCGCTTCTGCTTCGGCCATCGTATATTGTCTTAATTGTTTATCATAAACCTCCCTAAGTTTTTCAATTTTGACCAAAATATCTCTAATTTGATTATGAAAGTAACTAAGATTAGCTTCAACAAATTCAATTTCTCCTAGTCTTAAACAAATAGCAACAATAGGAGTTAATTTTTGTTTTTCTTCTGTATCTTGATGCTCTTTTTCAATTAATAAACTCATCAAATTAGGCGAATTAGCAATCAAAGAAATATTTTCTTCTGCTTCTAAAGCTAAATCTAATATTTTGGGAGGTATTTCTGGGGATAAAATTTCTTGTTGTTGTAAATAGCGATTTGCTTTTCGTGAAATATATTTAAGTGTTTCTTGAATACTTTCACTAAGGTCAAAATTTAACTGTATTAGAAGTTCTGGAGTTAATTTTAAGTCATTTTTTTGAGTATCTTTGAGTGAATTTTCTTCTGTTTGAAGAAATTTTTGTTCGTTTTCAATATCTGTTTCTTCATTTAATTTAGATTCTATTTCTTCACTATTAACTAAAATTATGTTCATCAATTCTTTAATCAATTCTTGATTATAAAAATTAATTCTTGAAAAAGAATCAGCCAATTTTTGCTTAAAAGTAAAAGATAAAGATTTTAGTTTTTTTTGTAAATTTTGACGTTTACTTAAACTCAATTTTAAAAAATTATCGGGATATTTTTGAGTACAAATTTGATAACAAGCTAAAACCAATTGCTTATTAACAGCATCAGCCAAAAAACTAAAATATTTACGATAACTTTCGGCTAATTCTTCCTCTAAAATGATTACTTTTTGTTCACTAATTTCTAATTCTTCTCTTAAATTTTTAATTGATTTACTCATAATTAATAACTATTTTAATGAATTGTATGTAACAATCTTGTTGAATAATAACAGTTATCGAGCTGGTAAAAATGAAAATGATCATTTTGAGATAACACTAATGGCGAGATCAGCTTCGGTACTATTTTCAATGGCGATCGCCACAAGGTGGTTTCAATTAACTATACCCTATGAATTATTTAAGGTTTACCTAAAAAGTTTATCTTACCGAGTTCAACGCCACAATGTTTTAAAATATCATAAATTATTGTCACATGAAAGAAATAGTAAGTAATACAAAATACATTAAAAAGGCATTCCTTCAAGAGTCAAAGTATTACCACCCATAAGTAATTCAATTTGATTACTTTCTGCCTTATCAATTTGTTCAGTAGTAAAAGTTTGTACATAAGCGATTGTTGTTCTAACTTTAGCTGAACTAAAGCAATAACTTTAACCCTTTTTAACGAGTTAAAATACTACTAAAATCGCTAAAAATTTTGTTTAATCAGGTTTAGCAATGTTTAAATATATTTTCAATATTTAAATAATGTTAAATAAAATTACAACTTACTATCAAGTTTATTTTTCATTGATATAATTTTTTCCAATCAAATTATAAATAAAAAATTATGGCAAACTTTATAGTTACAAATACAAATGACAATGGTGCAGGTTCATTAAGACAAGCAGTTATAGATGCTAACAATTTAGCAGGTGCTGATATTATTAATTTTAATCTTGCAGCTGGTTCAACTATTACTCTTTCCACTGGTGAACTTTTAATTACAGATAGTGTCTTTATTGATGGCGATTTGAATAACAAT
>CAZWLZ010000166.1:0-7946 GCA_964634505.1 uncultured bacterium
CTACGCTCAAGCAGTACAAGCCTGGAGTGCGAAAATAACCCCTAGAGTTGAAATGAATCCCATTTTACTTAAACCTCAAGGGAATATGACTTCTCAAGTTATTCTCAAGGGAAAATTGTCAGGAATAACCCATGCTAAAGAATATTATGAGAAATATTATAACATTGGATGGCAACTTGTTCAAGAATGTCTTGATAATTTAAGTCAAGAATTTGATTTATTAATTTGTGAAGGGGCTGGTAGTCCGGTTGAAATCAATTTGAAACATAGAGATTTAACTAATATGAAAGTAGCCACTTATCTTAAGGCCAATACGGTGTTAGTAGCCGATATTGATCGAGGGGGAGTTTTTGCTCATATTATAGGCACTTTAGAGCTTTTAGAGCCGGAGGAAAGAGCATTAATTAAAGGTATTATTATTAATAAATTTAGGGGTGATAAGTCGTTATTAGATTCGGGTATTAGTTGGTTAGAAAACAGAACAAATATTCCTGTTTTAGGTGTTTTACCAATGATTGAGTGTAACTTTCCTGCGGAGGATTCATTAACATTAATGGAGCAAAAAAAACGCAATTCTAATTATGATTTAAAAATCAATATTATTCGATTTTCTACTATTTCTAATTTTACTGATTTTGATCCTTTAGAAGCTGAACCGAACGTGTTAATTGAGTATATTAATTTGAATGAAAATTTAGGGCATCCTGATGCAGTAATTTTACCTGGTTCTAAAAATACGATCGCCGATTTAAAGATGGTTAATGAAAGTGGAATGGGCGAACAAATTAAAAATTATATCTCAGCAGGAGGAACTGTTATCGGTATTTGTGGCGGTTTTCAAATGTTAGGAAAAAATTTATTTGAGACTAATAAATTAGATAATAATTATGGTAATTATTTAGGTTTAAATTTAATACCAATAGAGACTATTTTTAACCAAGAAAAAATTACTAGACAACGACAAGTTTTTGCTAATTATCCGAATCAAGGCTTACCAGTAAATGGCTATGAAATTCATCAAGGTATAACAACAATTCTTGCTGAGGAAAATGAAGACTATAACATCAAATTTCAGCCAATTTTTGATGATTCTACTTTGGGTTTAGTGGATGAAACAGAATCAATTTGGGGAACTTATTTACACGGAATTTTTGATAATGGGGCTTGGCGAAGAGCATGGTTAAATAATCTATGTAAAAAAAGAGGTATTTCTACTCTTCCTACTAGCATTCCTAATTATCGACAACAACGAGAAGAAATGTTAGATTATATAGCTGATTTTGTTGAAGAATATCTCAATTTAGAACCTATTTTACCCTAATTAGTAGATATATTAGCCAGTAGGGGTAATTCATGAATTACCTCCACTTTGTTATATTTACCTTGAAACAGCATGAATTAAATCAAACATTTGATCATAAATATCTTGATTATGAGCAATAATTAAACCTTCAATTCTCATCTTTTTCACTTCCTGAAAAGGCTCAAAATCTTCCCCTTTAATAGTAGTCACGATCGCCCCTAATTCCCTAGCCATAAAAGCAAACCCAGCACTATCAATCAAATTTCCTTGTTCAATCATAAAACCAGCCAAATTACCTTGACTAAAATCAAACCAATCAGGAATATCCTCTTTAGAATTATAATCAATCGCACTACACCAAGTTTGAAACTTATCTCCAAAAATATTTTTCTGATCAGCTAAAGCAAAACTTAAATAAATCAAATTAGAATTTAAAGTTTTTAACTGTAAAGGCTTTGCTTCCCTCAAAGAATCATTAATATTCGCCATAAAAACACCCTTATTTTTTAAACTATAAAAATAACGTTTTCTTTGAGGTTGTAAGACAAAAACTGCCTCATAATGTCGCCCTTTGATGATCGTAACCACAATTGAAAAACAAGATAAACCATCCAAATAAGCCCTAGTGCCATCAATAGGATCTAATGTTATCAAATAATCATCTTCTTCACCAAATGTTATGGATTTAAAATACTTAGTATTGTAAGATTTTTGATACTCTTCTCCAAAAAATCTAATATTAGGAAATTTAGCTAATAAAATCAATTCTATCGTGTTTTGTATCGTTAAATCAGCATCTGTTAAGACAGTTGCATAAAAATTAGTTCCATATTCTGACTTTTCAGGCTGTACATTCACTCGATTTTGAATAGTACAAGCATAATCTCCAGCCAATTTTAAAATAGGAAATAACTCTTGAATTATTAATAACGGAGTTAATTTTTTATTCATTATTTATGTATCTTTTTTAACAGAAATTATTACTAAATTAAGTATTTTATCTAATTACAATAATTGTGAATTATCAATTGTGGAACAGGCATCCTGCCTGTTATCATAAATCAAGTACAGGCTTCTAGCCTGTACCATATAAGTAATTAAATTTTAGCTAAAATATCTTGGGCATGAGTGCCAGTATTTACCTTATCATCAGCATAGATAATTTTACCTTGCGTATCAATAATATAAGTTACCCTTTTAGCATAACCGCCCCCATCAACATCATAGGCTTTACAAAGACTACCATCTGTATCTGCTAACAATTGAAAAGGTAAACCATATTTTTTCTTAAAATCCTTATGGGAAGTCTCATCATCCGTACTAACTCCCAATACAACCATGTCCTTATCTTGATACTCTTGATAGTTATCACGGAAACTTTGGGCTTCTTTCGTGCATCCTGGAGTATCATCTTTAGGATAAAAGTATAAAACGACTACTTTACCTTTAAAATCAGATAAAGAAACTGTATCACCTTGATCATCTTTAGTTGTAAATTTTGGTGCAATTGTACCTACTGCTAAACTCATAAGTTAATTTTCCTTAAAATAAAAAAGTCTTTATCTATTAACTTACATTACATTACTTAATCAAATATGAAAATACCTTTACCGAATTTTAAACTTAAGCAACCAACTACTATTCAAGATTTACAGGAAGTAACCATTAGTCTTTTTTCTCCTAATTTTGAAATGTATGCTGTTACTAGCAAAATTCTCTATGAAAAGCAAATTATTCCCCAAAATTGGGGATTAATCCAAGAAAAATTAATTAATCCTAAATTAATTCAATTTATGTTTAAAAATGGGTTTAAAATTCAAACTCAAGTAGGAAAAATTGATTTTAGCACTTCAATTAATCATCATCAAATTCCTATTAATCACATTATTAATAATTTCATTTATGCGTTACCTCAATTTAGTTATCATCGGTTACAAATTATACCGAAACGTTTAATTTGTTTACCAGGTAGGATTAATGTCGCCCAAGATTTTATTCTTGACAATATTCTTCACAAAGGATATTGGCAAAATTTTCATAATGTGAAACCTCAAGCCCAATTAACTTTTATTTATAATTTGAATAATTCTTATTTGACTCTTAAAATTAATGATGTCAAGTTTAAACAGTCTAAAAAACAAATTAAACCAGCCTTATTTTTTAGGGGTATTTTTAATGAAAATTTACAACATAAAAGTAAAGTTGAGACTTTGAAAAAATTAGATTTAATTTTACAAAAACATGATCAATATCTAAACACTTTTAATCAGGTTGTGAATAATTTTTTTAGTGATTAATAATCACTTTTTAAGTTAATCTGATGGTTTTAAATAGTGTTGGATTGATTTTAAAATTTATTTCTTGCTTTTTTTCAAGGATTATTTTCTTAAAAGGGATAAATTCTATGACGGAGTTACTATATCCTATGACTTCTAATGATTTAATAAAGGTTAAATTCCAATGATTGTTTTTTTTGATCGAAAGTTGAGATTTTTGCATAATCATTTTTCGTCTAATACCGGGTAAAATACCATTTTTTAAGCTGGGAGTAAACCATATTCCTTCTTTATAACCCCATAAATTACCTGTGCTTGTTTCTATCCAATTTTTATTTTTATTAATTAAAATAGCCTCTTGGGCATCTAATTTTTGTGCTTCTCGTAAAGCTAACCAAGCAGTTAAATAGTTACCTGTTTTATAAGCGTTTAAATCTCTTTGATAAAATTTGTTTGCTACCCAACCCGTGATACCTTTGTCTTGTTTTTCAGTTAAATTCTCTGGTAAATCTCTACCTATAATTAATTCTTTACCATCAGGGAATATAGTTATTCTTAAGACTAAAAAATAATCTAATAATTCCTCACATCCTTTTTCTATATCTTGCCAATTAGGATTGATATAATTCAATTTCTTGATGGTGTTTTTTAATCTGTTTAAATGGGCTTGAAAATTGGTTAATTGATGATTTAATGATTTTTCATAAATTCTCATGGTAGTGAAAATTGTCGCACCATATAAAAAGGCTGGATTATATATTTCTAATTCAATATGGTTACTATCTAAAATATTCCCGTTATACCAATACATACTTACATTGAAATTTATTTATTTAAATTTTTTGTTAAGGTTTCTAACACTCTTAGTCTTAGCCTCTTTCTTGGATTCCTAAAACCCATTACTACACCTCAAACCCCCTACTTTCTAACTTCCCATTAACTATTACCTATTTTTTAATATCGAATCATTAAATTACCTTCAGGATGATAAACCTCAATAGAGAAACCATATTTTGAATTAACATATTTTAAATTTGACTCCAATTGAGAAATATGTGATTTAATAGTCTGATTATTCCCTACAAAAGAATTATTAATTAATTCAATATAAGTATTAGTTAAAAAAACTTTAACTAAATTATTGGCAATAGAATAATTGCATATTTTAGGAGAATCATAACAAATCGTTTTCAAATCATTTTCTAAAGAATCCAAAAGTAATTGATTTTTAAATTTATTTTGAGCTTTTGATAACTCTTGCTGATAATTATTGGTTAAACTTAAGGCTTCTTGATATTGCTTAGCATTTTGAGGAATTTTGCTTAAAGCATTAATGGCATTTTGCCAAGATGATACCACATTTGACCACTGATTACTATTTTCATAAGTTTTGGCTAATCTGGCTTGATTTAATGCCTCATTATATAAAATGGCATTTGCTTCCTCCTTTTTACTTAATTGTTGAGAAGCTAAAAATTTAGGAATATAAATATTTAATAATTCTTGCTTTTTTAAATAAATAGTTGTCTCAAGAGGAATTTTTTCTAAGGTTTGTATGGCTGTTTTCCAAGTTTCCTCTACTAAATTCAAATTAGCTAAGGTTTTTGCTTCTTTTTCTCTTGATTGGGCTAATTTAGCCGTATTTTCTGCCAATAATAAATATTTTTGTGCCTCTTTTTCTTTCTCAATATTTTCTTTGGCTATGACAATATTTTGTTCAAATTCTTGTTTCTTTTTGTCAAGAAAAATTTGGTTATTTTCTGGTTTGACTTTTGCTAAAAAATTAAGGGATTCTTGCCACAAATTAATAGCATTTTGCCACTTTTCTGCACTTATAGGCATTTTTTCCGTAATAACTTTTGTCTGATTTTCTAATTCGATTACTTTGATTAAATTATTAATATTATCAAGTTTCTCTTGATAAGTATTAAGAGAAGCTTGGGCTTGATTATAGGCACTTGACCAAGGGGGAATTGCCTGAAGAGTATTAATAGCAGTAGTTATATTACCCCTAATTTTAGTTAATGAAATAGTTTCATTATTTTTGGATAACATTCCTAAAGATTCTTCTACTAATTCTTCACTTTGAGATAATAATAAACATTTACTAATTACACAAGGACGAGATAAAGCATAAATTAAAGAAGAAATACCCAAAAAACTCATACTAATTATAAAAAAATTACGAGTAAAATGTTTATTTTTAGTGGGCTTTTTCTCTTCTACATCATTATCAGTATCATCTACACTATTAGATACACTTTTTGGTGATGAATAATTATTGATTTTTTGAGCGTATTTCCCTTGAGAAGATACGGTAATTTGATTAAAAAATTCCGCTTCTGTTTTACCATGAACTACTAAATACATGGAAATATCTCCAATAATTTTTTTTTCTTGTATCGCTTCTCTAATTATTCTAAAAATTCTTCTAGGATGAGAAATAACATTTTCTTGATGTTCGACTATAATTGCTAAACTATCTTCTTTGTGAAAACAGCGAACTTTTAATGGTGATACTAATGCCGAATTATTATTTAATCTATCTTGTAAAGCATTTTCTAACTCTACATAATCAATTTCTATACCTAAATTTGTCTTAATCATTAGTTAATTTTACTGATAAAATTTACTGAACTAATATTATTAATATTATTATGAAAATAATATCAATATTATTCAAAATTATGGACTTATTAGAATATCAGGCTAAACAATTTTTTTCTACTGTGGGTATTCCTGTTTTACCATCTCAATCGATTTTTCTTATTAGTGATTTAAAAAAATTACAAATTCCTTATCCTGTTGTTTTAAAATCTCAAGTTAAAGCAGGAGGTAGAAGTAAAGCTGGTGGTATTAAATTTGTTGAAAATACTATTGATGCGATCGCCACTGCCCAAAGTATCTTTAAATTATCCATTGAAGGGGAATTTCCTCGAGTCATTTTAGCAGAAGCTAAGTATGATGCTGATGAAGAGTTTTTTCTGGCTATTATGTTTGATTATCATTTAAAATGCCCTGTTTTACTCGGTTCGTGTTATGGTGGTATTAATATTGAAACTTTATTAGAACATATTAAGATTTGTGTTATTAAAGAAAATTTTTCTCCTTTTTATGCTAGACATTTAGCGATTAAAATGGGTTTAACGGGCAATTTGATTGAATCAATTAGTGAAATTGTGCAAAAAATGTACTTATTATTTAAGGAAAAAGATTTAGATGCGATCGAAATAAACCCTTTAGGTATTAATGTTAATGGTGAGGTAATGGCTTTGGATGGGAAAATTAGAGTTAATAATCATGCTTTAGCTAGGCATCCAAATTTATTGGAATTAATTAGAGAAAATAAAGCTAATACAGATTTATTAGAGGAGGATAAATTTGATTTTATCGAAATTAAAAAGACTAATATTAATGCGAATATTGCTTTAATTACTAATAATCAAGATACGGATTTATTATGCCAAAATTTAATTAATAAAAAAGGCAAAATAAGTAATTCTTTTTTATTAGAAAAAAATTCAACTATAATTTTAGAAAAACAATTAGAATTTATTTTTGAAGAAATTTTTAGTAGTAGTAATTTTCGATTAATTTTTATTAATATTTTAGCGGATGACTCTGTTAATCAAAAAATAATAGAAACTATTAAATATTTTTATCAAAGTGAATCAGATAATAAGTTAAATAAGGGAGAAGAAAGAATAGAAAGATTTACTGGGATTCAATCTCGCTCTTGGCGATCGCCAAATAAAGTTAACAAAACTACCAAAATTAAAAATAGTAAACAAATTAAATGGATTTTAAGAATATCTAATAAAAATGATGAATTAATTAAAATTATTAAAGATTTACCTCTAATAATTACTGATAATTTAGAAGAAGCAATTAAATTAATTGATCTTTAAAAATATTAATTATAGTCATTAATTTTAAATTATTTCCTGTAATTATAAAAGCTAAAATTAATAAAATTCCACTAGAAAACTGAAAATTAATAGCAATAAATTTAGAGTTTTTAATTGTCTCAGGTTGATCATAATATTTATTAACAAAATCAACTAATTTATAGGCAAAAGGAAAACTTAAAATAATTAATAATGCGGAAATTGGCAAAATTTTAGTGATTATAAACAGAAAAGTTAAGACAAAAATACTATAGGTAGCATACATTAAAATAATTGAACCATTTTTTGTGCCAAAACGAACCAGAGGAGAGAGTTTACCTGCAGCTAAATCATCTTCAATTTGATGAAAATGTGAACAAAAAAGAATAATTGATGTGGTAATACCAATTAACACAGAAATAACCAGAGAAACAAGGGAAAAATGTTGAGCTTGAGAATAATAAGCAGCTGAGATGGCCA
>CAZWLZ010000167.1:0-7917 GCA_964634505.1 uncultured bacterium
ATTCAAAGGGTTTTAGTTCTGAGCTGCGAACTTTAGTTC
Source organism: uncultured bacterium (assembly GCA_964634505.1). Taxonomy (GTDB): domain Bacteria; phylum Cyanobacteriota; class Cyanobacteriia; order Cyanobacteriales; family Cyanobacteriaceae; genus CAZWLZ01. The sequence continues at coordinate 40 of CAZWLZ010000167.1, forward strand.
AGAGCAATTTTCTGTAGAATATTTTAACCTAATTTTGTTAAATAAATGCCACCTAAAGTTAGCACAAAGGCTAAACCATTAACAATACCTAGACTTTCACCAAAGATTAACCAAGCTAAAGCTGCTGTAATCGCAGGTTCACACAAAAGAAATACAGCTACAAAACTGGAAGAAAATTGTTTTAAACAATATACTAATAAACCTTGCCCAACTACTTGACAGACAAAGGCAAAACCGATTACGATCGCCCAACCTTGCCAAGTGTGAGGGAAAATTGAGTCTCTATTAATTAAAACTATGGGTAATAAGTATATTGCTCCTACCATACAACGCCACAATAGTAAAGTACTTGACGGATAATTTGCTCTTAGTTTTTCTAAAATTAATAAGTTTATCGAGTAAAATAAGGCGGCTAATAAAGCAATACCATCGCCCCATAAATTTTCAACCCCTATTTGTAAATCATTCCAACATAAAGCAATTGTTCCTAATATGGCGATCGCCATACCAATTATAAAATGTTTAGAAAAACGTTGATTTAAAAATAACCAACCGCCTAAAGTAGTAAAAATGGGGCATAAATTACGCAAAAGAGTTGAATTTGCTACGGTGGTTTCCGTTAAAGATAAAGCCCAAAACATAACCGATGTAGTGCTAACTATGCCAACTATTATTAATAGGAATAAATCTTTTTTTGTATCAGGAAAAATTTTAATAGTATCTTCTTTTAAGGTTTGTTTTTTTACTAAAATTCCGATGGCAAAAATTACTGTAGCAATCCATAAACGATTAAAAACAGTACCATTCGGACTTATTTCTTGTTCACATAATTTAATAAAAATAGCAGCAAAAGAGAGGGCTATGAGGGCTAAAAATAAAGCAATTATTCCTATATTTTCAGAAGATAATTGATTACTTTTTTTGAAAATTACATCACTATTTATTTTGTTAATCATTGAAAGATTTTGAGAAGATAAGAAAAATTGAAACTAAATTAGGGGTTGAAGTCTTAGGGGTTGGGGTTATTTTCTAGCAAATTAACAAGGGGTTTAAACCCCTTGCCTAAAAGATAATTAACTATAATTTTGACTTTGATAATTTGATTTTAGGGAGTTTTATATTTAAAATTAGTTGGACCTTGATAACCACTAACTTCTGCTAATTTTTCTAAGGTTTGAGTACCTTCATACACTTTTCCGTTGATAATCCAAGTGGGAAAACCTTTTATTTTAGCATCGATACATTTTTGAGGTTGTCCATTTTCTCCTTCGGGAATACATTCGATCATTTTTATTTCTTTGAAGGCCTCTTTTCCAAATAACTGCTTTTGATCATAACAATGAGGACACCAATAAGCACTATAATCTACTGCTCCAATTTTGGTCAAATGCTTTGCTAAAGCAATTTCTGATTCTCCTGATGTGGTAGTAATCGGCCAACCTTTCGGAGCTTTTGGAGGTTCTGTGGGCTTCGGTATGATTATTTTCCCATCAGCTTCACGTACTTCCATCGCCGTATTGGCATTAGCCACACCAGAGGAATTATTTACATTAGAGTATAATCCTAAAAGTGTTACTAACATAATTACTGCAATAATGCTTCCTGTAAAAGCTACTTGTCCAAAATCAGGCCATTCACGACCAAGAAGAGTTAATGTTAATAAGCTGAAGGAAAAAATAGCCGAACCGATGCAATAATAACAAACAGTTTGTAATTTAAAGGCTAAAACATACATTAAATAACTACTCATGGTAGCCATGGCAAAAGCCCCTAGTAATAATAGCCACCAAGTCCAAGTTTCTACTTTTTTTCTTAAATCTTTTTGTTTTTCTGCATTAATTAAATAAGGGGAAAGAGCAAAAGTACCCATAGCTAAATAAGCCATAGAACCGAATAAACTTAAGGGAGGGCCTGTTTTGCCCTGAGGATCAAAAGGATAGGCATAAGCACTATCTAATACCGAGCTACAGCCCCCAGCGGCGGCATCTACACCACAGGCAACTTCGCCTCCTGTTAATTTACTAATAGTTAAATAAGCCGTTAAAATAAGTCCAACAACGGCGATCGCCCCAATAATTAGTCTTGAGAAACGATGAATCCAAGGCACGTTACGACGACGCATCATAATAAATTTAGTAGTTAGTGATTAACAAAAATTAATTAATAATTAAAATATTTTTTTTCTTGGCTAATTATTATAGCTATAATTTTTTTCTAAGAAGAAATTTAGAGTATAGAATCCAATTTTAATTAAAAATTAGATTTGTAATTTATCTGATCAAATATCCTTCTGTTTTGATTGTAACTAAAGATTTTAAAATTGTTAAAAATTAACCTTCTTTAAAGGCTTCTGTAAATTGAGCAACCCTAATCGGATCGATAGGTTCGGTTATTTTTCCTTGTCTTTTTAAACAACTTGCCACAATTACTCCATCAGCAAATTGACTTAATTGTCCGATGTTATCCCAATCCGCACCACTACCGATAAAAACAGGAGTATTACCTGCTAAAGATTTAGCTAATTTTAAATCATTGATGGTAGGGGGATAACCAGTGGAATTGCCTGATAAAATTATCCCATCTGCTAAACCTCTTTCAATAGCATCTTTTACTGCTAAACTCAAATCAGGAATACCTAGAGGCGAAGCGTGCTTAACTAAAACGTCAGCAAAGATAGCAATATCTTGATTTAATTCTTTGCGATAACGCTGTAATTGATGGGCTTTTCCTTCAATCATCCCTTGATCTGTAATCATAGCACCAGTATAAACATTTACCCTAATAAATGCTAAATTTAAACAAGAAGCAATAGCTAAGGCACTTTTACCATCATTGCGTAAAACATTGATGCCCAGAGGTAACATTACTAGACTTTTTATTCTATCAATGATTAAAGTCATGGCACTTACTACGGCCGCATCTACATTATTTTTGACAAAAGGTGCGTCAAAAAAATTTTCAATAATAATACCATTTACACCTCCAGCAGCTAAGGCTGTGGCTTCTTGTTCGGCTCTTTCCATGACTGCTTGTAAGTCTCCCCCCCAACGAGCGGAGGTGGGTAATGGTAGTAAATGTACTACGCCAATAATCGGATTTTCTGTACCGAAGATTTTTTTCGTTATCATAGAAAAATTTAAGATTGTTTCCCTTGTCTTTGGGATGAATTTATTTTATTTGTTGTCTTAAGCAATTTTCTTTATTTTCAATTGTCAATTGTCAATTGTCAATTATCAATTATTTTTATCTATTAATTTACTATGAATGAAGAACAGGCGATCGCCAATTTAAACCAAAAAGATGATTTAAGTCTCCGTTATTATGCTGCTTGGTGGTTAGGCAAGTTTCGGGTTAAAAGTGAGGCGTCTATTGATGCTTTATTGAATGCGTTGGAAGATGATCAAGATCGTGCGCCTGATGGGGGTTTTCCTTTGCGTCGTAATGCAGCTAAGGCTTTAGGTAAGTTAGATAATAAAAGGGTTGTACCTGCTTTAATTGTCTGTTTAAATTGTGAGGATTATTATGTGAGGGAGTCGGCTTCTCAGGCTTTGGAAATGTTGGGGGATGATCGAGCAATTTTGCCTTTAATGACATTATTACAAAATTCTGTTCAAGATGAACAATTATTACCATTTTCTTTAGAGACAGTGACGGGCAAACCTCACTTGCATGAGCCTTATGAGGCTATTATAGAAGCCTTAGGCACTCTGGGGGCAAAAAATGCCCTAATTTTGATTAAACCCTTCTTAAAACACACTTTTCCTAAAGTGAGTTATGCTGCTGCTAGGGCGATGTATCAATTAACTGAAGATGCTAGTTATGGGGACATATTAGTAGAAGCATTACAGGGTAAAGATTTACAGTTAAGACGATCTGCTTTAATGGATTTGGGGGCTATTGGTTATGGGGAAAGTAAATTGGCGATCGCCAATGCTTACGCTGAAAACAGTCTTAAGTTGATAGCCATGAAAGGGTTATTAGAATCGGAAGTAAAAAAAGGCATTGAAAAGGAAATATCCTTATCTGAATCTAGTATTGAAATAATGAATTTAATGGACAATTTATTATAAAAAAAAACTACTTATTTTGATTAATTTCTATAAAAAAAACTTATTTATTAAGGAATAATTTATGTTAGCAACTTCATCAGTATTAATGTTAAAAGAAATTTATGAAAAAGACTTTAATATGTGGTTAGAAACCACAGCAATTTTACTTAAAGAAAAAAAATTTAATGATTTAGATTTAGACAACTTAATTGCGGAAATTGAAGCAATGGGAAAAAATAATAAAAGGGAATTAAAAAGCCGTTTAATTGTATTAATAATGCACTTATTAAAATGTCAATATCAACCACAAAAAAAATCTAAAAGTTGGATAAAAACTATCCTTGAACAACGTAGAGAAATAAAATTTTTATTAGAAGATAACCCCAGTTTAAAACCCCAAATTCAAGAAATAATTATTAATTATTATGCTGTTGCTAGAAAAGAAGCAAGTCAAGAAACTAACTTAAATTTAAGTATATTTCCTAATAATAATCCTTTTGCTTTAGAAGAAATTTTAGATGAAGATTTTTTCCCCGATGATAAAAAGCTGTTTCCTGTTTAAGGGAATTATAACCAGATTGTTGAGTATTTTTATCTAAGAATAAACTATAATCAGGGGGTTGAACTTTGCCCGATTTATGTAAAGAAGTTTAAAAAATATAACTAAATCCTAATTGATCAAAAATAGGTTTTATCCATTCTTCTTCAGTTTGATACTCGTTAAGATTGATTAAAATATCTTTTTTTGAGTGTAAAAATCTTTTAAATTATCACGATATATCGATATATCTTCATTCCATTCGGTCGTTTTTTGGAGGCGACGAGTAAGATAATGATCAGAAAATAAGGGTTTGGTGACGTTGGCATTAACCATAAGTAATAATAGCAAAACTTATTAGGATTGATTTATTATATGTCCTATTTTGATGTCATAATTAAATTTTGTGATTTCTGATTCAAAACTTGCTGTAATTAAAAATAATTTTAAATATTATGTCTGCAAAAATATCTGTATGTATTACTTTAGGCACACGACCAGAAGCCATTAAATTAGCACCTGTTATTGAAAAATTCCAACAAGCAGAGGATTTTGATACTAAGGTTATTTTAACTGGACAGCATCAAGAAATGGTTGCTCAAGTAATGGATTTATTTAATTTAAAAGCGGATGAAAATTTGAATATTATGCAACCGCAACAGACTTTAACAGATATTACCTACAGAAGTTTACAAGGATTAGAAAATTTATTTCAACAAATTAAACCTCAATTAATTATTGTTCAAGGAGACACTACTACCGCTTTTGCCGCCGCCTTAGCTGCTTTTTATCAAAAAGTGGCGATCGCCCATGTAGAAGCGGGATTACGCACTAATGATATTTATAATCCCTATCCAGAAGAGGCAAATCGCCGTTTAATTTCTCAGTTAACTCAACTACATTTTGCCCCCACAGATTTAGCAGTAGAAAACTTACACAAATCAGGAGTTACTGGAAATATTCATCATACAGGCAATACAGTTATAGATGCTTTATTGAAAGTGGCAGCCAAAAATCCCCCTTGTGACATAGAAGGATTAGATTGGGAAAAAAATCGAGTTTTATTAGTAACAGTGCATCGTAGAGAAAATTGGGGCGAACCTTTAAGGGATATTATAGCTGGTTTAAGGCTCATTTTAGCTAAATTTGAGGACGTAATTTTATTATTGCCGATGCACCGTAACCCCATTGTTAGAGAGCCTTTGCAACGAGAATTAGGCTTACATCCAAGAGTATTTTTAACTGAACCTTTAGATTACGCTCAATTAGTGGGGGCAATTCAACGTTGTTATTTACTCTTAACTGATTCTGGTGGATTACAAGAGGAAGCCCCTAGTTTAGGTAAACCAGTTTTAGTATTACGAGATACTACAGAAAGACCAGAGGCGATCGCCGCAGGTACAGCCAAATTAATAGGTACAAACACTGATAGTATTTTGACAAATGCCAGTGAATTATTATCTAATAACAATACTTATCAAACCATGTCAGAAGCAATTAATCCTTTTGGAGATGGCAAGGCTTCCGACAGAATATTAAATATTGTGAGAGATTATTTTAAATAAAACATTCAGATAATTTAAAGTTGATTCGCTAGTAGGTTGGTTAGGGAGGTACGAAACCCAACAAAACCTAATTATGGTTAATTGATGAGCAATGCCCAGCCTACTAAAATATAGCACTAAGTTTTCAGGTTAGGACATTAGCCAACTGTAGGGGTAATTCATGAATTACCCCTACAATAGTAAAAAAAATTTTTTTTAGCTTAAAATAAAATGAAAATTAGTTATTAATTTTATAATCATCATGGCTAATCAAAGTACAAAAAGTATTACTATCTATCAAAAAAGCTATCAACTACCTGTTTTAGAAGGAGATTCTTTTCAGAAAATTCAAAATCAAATAAAGCAACGTCAATACATTATTCAAAGTGAAAAAAGGGTTGTGATAAAAAAAAAAGAAATTGAGAAAAAATCTTTTTTTGGCTTACTTTCTAACAAAGAAATTATTGATATAAAAACAACTCAATCATTAAGTTTTGAAGATAAATTTGAAGAATTAGATAGATTAGTCAATGATTATGATCAATTAATAAGTTTTTTAACCGAACATAAAGAAGTTTATTTAGAATTTTTTGCTAAATTAACCAGTGATTTAAAACAACTTGTTAGGGAAAAATTAGTCGAAACTCAACAATATGAAAAAGAAAGGCTAGAATCCTTAGTTGGAGAAACTGATAGGGAATTAATTAGTATGTACGAAAGGCAAAAAGAGCAACTTTTAAGTTATGTTTGGTTGTTTGGAAAAGCCTTTTTATTAATGGAGAAAAAGATTGGATTAATCAGTGAAGGTATAGAAAAGATTACCACAGATCAAGATACTCAAAGGCAATTACTAATTGAGATGGTAGGAAAATTAGGCAAATATAAAAAGGCTTATGATTTACAAAGAAAAATTAATAAATTAGGGGAAGATGCAGAAAAATTAGCAGAAACGGCGGTTAATTTAGAGCAATATTTACAGCCATTTATGGGTTCATTTCAAGGGTTAATAAATCAAGTATGTGAACAGGATAATAGTTTAAGTGGTACTGTTAATGAAATTCAATCTTTAGTAGAAGACATTATGAGTTCAAATAATGGCTCTTTTATGTCATCAAAAGCAGATGAATTATCAAAAAATATGCTTGATTTCTTGGTAACAAATGAGCAGAAAAAAGAACGATTAGTGATGGCAATAGATGAAGCACAAAAAGAGGGAATAGATTGGAGTTGGGAACAAATTGATATTAAAGATTGTGGGGATTTAATTAAGGCTATTTCGGCTTTGCAATCTCATATTGATGGTAAATTAGGAGAGTATAATCCATTAAAAACGACTAAAGCTAATTTTACTCAATTAGATCAATATTTAAAAAATAGACAATGGACAGAAGCCGATCAAGAAACTACTAGGATAATGCTTAAAATTATGCATAGAGAAAAAGGTTGGTTAACAGCAAAAAATTGTAAAAATTTCCCTAAAGACGAATTACGCATAATTGACCAACTTTGGTTAAAATACAGTGACAATAAGTTTGGCTTTTCTGTACAAAAACAAATTTATTTAGAAGTTGGTGGTAAACTAGACAATTATGACTACGAGAGTTATATAAAAATAGCTGATCGCCTTGGCTGGAGAAAAAACAATCAATGGCTATATTACTCAGACCTTATTTTCGACAAAACTTCACCACCAGGACACCTAACTACGCCTTGTGTTGTGTTGGGAGGGGTCGTGTTAGAGACGTTG